>CAZPEQ010000216.1:0-5067 GCA_964585605.1 uncultured Weeksellaceae bacterium
GGATTATATTCACCAAAACCCAGTTGTGGCAGGTTGGGTTGAAGAGGCTGTAGCGTACTTGTATTCTAGTGCCCGAGATTACGAAGGACAACCCGGATTGATTCAGATCAAATCCTTATGGGCAGAATAACGGATTACGAGCTAATGGCTTGGAATTGTAGGCTGCAGTTGATGCGCTACCTTCACCGGTATGCGCTTTTTCGTGGAATTGACGCTTTTCTTAGTCGTTCTGAGTTCTTGTGATCAGCCTGAACGAGACAATTCGGGGGCGACCGGCGGAGATCCGCGCAAATCGGAGTGGGCCACGTGGAGAGCATGGTATCCTCTAGACACGGCGACTTTAATCGCTACGCTAAATCTTAAAGAATCTTTCGAATGGTCACTAGATACGACCTTGAGTTGGGAAATGGATACGGTGGAGGTCGTATCTACAATGCCAGCATGTACCTGCCCTGACCATCAAATCATGGATACAGCAAAGTTTGGAGATATATCCGTTTACATAGATCCGTTAACTGACGAAGCAAGAATACCTGGAAGAGCACAGGTAGCAGGTAATAGATATGTGTTGATCGGTAGAATGTCAAAAGGGAAATATGCACCTGAACGCACCATGGGACCTCCATGGCCGGGTTATCATTTTCGATACCACAGTTATGCAATCAGTAAACCGTATCGTGTTTGGGGGCCTGAGGTTTACAGGGAGGATGCTGATACCGCTTCGGGTGAAAGTGCTACGGTACCTACTCTTTTACAGGTTAAGTAACCTAAGCATTATCTAATTATTTCTCCTTAGCCTATGCGTGTTCTATTGGCGGTGCAGGCAGTATAGGAGAATTCTGTGGTAGCTACGAGTCGCAAATTGGCTTATGGGAACGGTAGTTAGATCATGGAATGATCACACTGACCGTGCCGGTGCGGTCAGCATCTTGTACCTGCAACATATACCTGCCGGAACGTAGATTCACGTGATCGATTTCTCCCGTGCCTACGTTCCCCGATGATACGACGCGACCTTGTAGGTCATGTATACTGTAGGTGGCACTGTGAGCTATGTTCCCCTCAATTCGGAATTGTCCATTGTTCGGATTGGGGAAAACACGTATTTTGATTTGACTTTGTGCGGTCTGATCGTTCACGGAAACGTTGTTGTCCAGATTCAACCGATACATGCCCCTTCCATAGGTGCCCGCTATTAATTCATGATTCGAATCGTGAATTCGAAGATCCATAACGATCACATTGGGCAGGTTGGTCCCAAGAAGATTCCATGTGGATCCACCATCATCTGAGAAATAGATACCAACGTCTGTTGCGATGATCAAGTTCCCATTTGCTTCGTCAATGACAACATCATTGAGCGGCATATCGGGTAAATTCCCGGAAATATTGACCCAGCTCATTCCAGCATCGATTGTCTTGAAAAGATGCCCGACCGGGTCACCATAACGGTAGCCTGAGAAGCTGACATACGCCGTATTCGCATCAACAGGATCAGTTGCGATACCTGTGACCCATCGGACGGGAAGTCCGCTAGACACGACGGACCAAGAATTTCCGCTATTCAAACTAACCTGAACGGTTCCATCATCGGATCCTGTGTATATGATATCATCATTAACCGCGGATACTGCTATGGCGCTTAGGACACCATATGTTACATTCTGTTGTACAGGGTTTGATGTGAGATCAGGGCTGATGGGCGCCCAGCTCACCGCACGATTGGTTGATCTGTACAACCGATTTGTACCATAGTACAATACAGAAGGATCGTTAGGATGAAAAATGACTGGAGTGTTCCACCCGTTTCTATCAGTTGGGTCAACACCATTTAGCGCTGACGTGAAAGAGATACCACCATTGGTGGATCGTCGCAAATCGCCGAACTGCGATTCGGCGTAAACATAATTATTAGAGACCGGGTCAACCAGTACACAGAAGCCGTCTCCACCATTTATTTCAAACCACTCATCCAACATCCCTGTGAGTGTTCTGATCGTACCATTGTCTTGCGTACCACCATAGAGTCTATCAGGGAAGGATTCATCTATTTCGCAGGTATAGAACTGGGTTATAGGCAATCCACTCATCGTAAACGTGAATGAGCCACCGGTGCCTCGGTTGACACCTCCGTCATTGCCAACGAACACTTGATTGGGGTCATTGGGATTGACACAAATTGCGTGTTGATCCACATGAGCTTGCAGGTAAATCGTGGTCCACGAGTTCCCGCCATCGACGCTCTTCTGCACATTAAACCCAGCGAAGTAAACGATGTCAGGATCGAGTGGATGGATCTCGAGTTCAGCAAAATACCACATGAAATTCACCTCATTAATTCCTGCTGTGCTCATGGTCGTCCACGAATCCCCATGATCTGTGGACTTGTACATCCCTTTAAGCAGATGTGTTACTTCGTCCACGTAAACAGCGTATAAGATTGACGGGTCTGACTTAGAAATGGCGATTCCGATCCGGCCGGCAGTCGATGGAAGGCCGTTCGTTAATCGCGTCCAATTGGTACCACCATCGTAGCTTCGAAAAATGCCTGATGATGGTCCGCCGTAAACACGACGGTCAATCGATCGGTATCGCTCCCAAGACGCGGCATATATCGTATCAGGATTTTGAGGGTTTATCGCTAGATCAGTGACACCTGTAGAATCATTCAAATACAGGACTTGCTGCCACGACAGGCCACCATCAGTTGTTTTAAAAACTCCTCGTTGAGTGCTCTTTTGAAACAAATACCCCGCTGCGCCAACGAAACATGTATTCATATCCCTTGGATCGACAACGATCCTGCCGACACCGCCAATGCTATCAAGACCTATGTGATTCCACGTGGAGCCTCCGTTAGAACTTCTATACACACCGTTACCATTTCTAGCATCAGCGTTTCCATTAGCCTCACCAGTACCCACATAGATCACGTCGTTGTCGCTAGGAGCAAGGGCCATATCACCAATAGCCAGGTTTTGTTGGTCATCGAAGAGTGGTATCCATGTGACTCCTAGGTCATCTGTTTTGAATATTCCCCCTGAAGCAGTTCCTGCGTAAAGTGTTGCCGGGGTTCCGGTTCGCATTTCCACATCCGTGACCCTACCCCCAACGTTCAGTGGGCCTGCTAGTTCCCACGGATTCGTATTCGCTCCGGATTTCTCTAGAGAAGCCCGTGTAAGGGCAGCATTTCGGAACTTGTTCGCTCCCAGTTCAGCGGAATGGTCGATAAATCCTGCGGGATACGCACGTTGTCGGTAAAACGATTCACTGGGGAGAAGGCCTAGCGCCTCTGAATTTTCTTCACTGATCTTGTTGTCGCTAGGAGCGTCAGATTCAGCTAGCTGATCGCATGAGGTAATCGCAAGAGATATGATGAATGCTGAGTGTAAGAAATATGTTGGCTTGATCGTCCTCATGGCTATTCGAATGAACTGTAATACTAGGTAAACCTAATCGATGAAAGGAATTCATAACTAACGTGATGTTGGTATTCCTAACAGCTCGAAACTCCTCTCCGTTCCCACGAATTTATTCGTTGGTTCGGATCGCTGCCTGATAAGTTCCTAAGATGTTCCGAATGCCTGCACGCATTGCAATCTCAACTTTTCGCGGGCGGAGGCCGTTTTGGTTATCAGGCTTCTATTCCAGCTCTTGGCTCCGTTCCCGCAAATCTATTGGTGTGGACCAGTTCCTACAAATTTGTTGGTACGGATCTGTGATCCGTACCATATCCTCTATGCCCATTATGAATCAAACAAGAAACGCGGGCATTCGCCCGCGCTCCTTTTCTACCCAAACTGAAATGCTTACTCAATAATGATTGAAGTGATTCCGAGGCGTTGGCCTTCGATCACTTGGATCAGGTATTGACCCGGAGCGATATCCTGAAGGGTTACGAATCCTTTCTGGAAAACACCTTGCGCTACAACACGGCCCTGTAAGTCGAGCACACGGTAGTTGGCGTCAGCAGTTACTTCAGCGATCAACTGGAATTGGCCCCTACTTGGATTGGGGTAAGCGCCAATGGACAACTTTGAGGGCTGCGGAGCAGCGAGCACCGGTTCTTGATCTGCACTTTTACCTGCACTTATTTCGTCAGCGCCGATGTCGTATGCCTTGCCGCGATCTTCATGGTCGATGTCCTCTTCAGATTGGGACAAGGGCATACCTGTTTTATAAGCGGGAGAAGAAGTGCCGGAAAGGTGGAGGTCAGTAGTTGACAGGAACAAGGGGTCACCGAATATAGAGTTTTGATCTTGTGAAGAGGTGCTTTGCCGATGGGGTAGCGTGCAGATGTAGTTGTTGAAGAGTAGCACTTGGGTTGCCCAGGAATGGTTTCTGTAATAGATGTTGTGGTCGCTTTCAAGTGATGTATTCCCTTCCCAAGAGATGCAATAATCTGAAGTTTGGAATGCGTTATTGAACGCGTACAACTTGCCATTCAGATGGCCGTTACGCGTTATTCCGCGCCCGGCATGACTCCTAAACGAATTATTGATGAAAATGACTCCGTCGGTGTATCCGAGGTGTACGTTATCTGATCGAGAAGAGAACATATTGTTGACGAACAGTACCTCTGGATCGTTGACGGTGTTCTCGATGAGGACAAGCGGTGATGAGCAACCTGTATATCCTTGAAACCCAAGCATGGTATTTCCGATCACCTCCAGATCGCCCGTAATATCCTGCAAGCTAAGTGGTGAGTGGAGGCAGTTACCATTACTTAGATCGATCGAGTTGTACAGGATCTCCGTTGATCCAAATCCATCAAGGTCCAGAGCAGAATGAAAAGGCCCTGAGATGTTGCATTCATACACTTGCAGGTTACTCAACGACGTGCAACTTTGCTTAATCGCATAGCGCGCAACATTGCTAGAGGTGTGGATTGTTACCTCATCGAATCGCAAATCAGATACGGATGAGCCCAGGATGACTACTGCATCATCATGAGCTTCAATCGTGCAATCGTGCATTCTGAAGCGATCGCTGTTGGTCAATGAAAGCGCGCCTGAACCGCTACTGCTATTATCGTGTATCGTGATATCCCTGAAATTGATGTAATCG
>CAZPEQ010000217.1:0-5048 GCA_964585605.1 uncultured Weeksellaceae bacterium
CTTACCAAAGGTGTTGTAATTCTGGTCTTCCGTCCAATCGGGTCGGGCCAGTTTATGTGCTGCACTGAACCGTTCTCGCCGTGTAATGTGTACTACCGCCATAGCTGCGTTTGTAGAGGGCGCAAAGATAGGTGGTGTAAGTTGTTCGGTGAAGGGCGTTCATCATCGTGAAGGAAGTAAATTCGCCCTATGATCGTTGTTACAGGTGCTGCTGGATTCATAGGAAGTTGTTTGATCGGCGAACTGTTGGCTGCAGGCTACCAAGACATTGTGGCAGTTGATGACTTCACGCGGGTAGATAAACTGCCCAACTTGGAAGGAAAGAACATCACCCACAAAGTGGATCGGCAGGTCTTCCACCAGTGGGTTGACGAGCACCAACAGTTAATCCAGTTCATTTTCCACTTGGGAGCACGAACGGACACCACCGAATTCGATACCCGTATTTTTGATGGGTTGAATGTGGCGTATTCCAAAGGCGTTTGGGAACGCTGTGTCAAACACTCCATTCCATTAGTCTATGCAAGTAGCGCCGCTACGTATGGTGGGGGAGAGCACGGCTATTCCGATGATCATGCGGGTATCGCAAAACTGCAACCACTCAATCCCTACGGAGATAGCAAACAAGCATTCGACTTATGGGCGCTGGCGCAAGAGAAGAAACCGTTCTTTTGGGCGGGCTTGAAATTCTTTAACGTCTACGGGCCCAATGAGTACCACAAGGGGCGCATGGCTTCCGTGATCCTACATGCATTCAAACAGATACAAGAAACGGGTGGCATGAAACTGTTCCGTTCCCACAATCCGGATTTTAAAGATGGGGAACAGTTGCGTGATTTCATTTACGTGAAAGACCTGTGCAAAGTGTGCATCTATTTGATGGAGACGCGTAAGAACAGCGCCATCTACAATTTGGGCACAGGACAAGCGCGTACGTTCCTCGACCTCGTGCGTGCCACGTTCAAGGCCTTGGATAAAGAAGAGAACATCTCCTTCGTTGATACACCTGAAGATATTCGCGACAAGTACCAATACTACACCCAGGCGGATATGAGCAAACTGCGTGAAGCCGGCTATACCGAGCCATTCACGGCCTTGGAGGATGGTGTGGCTGCGTACGTCAAAGATTATCTCCTAGGCGGGAAGTACGCTTAATTCTACTCCGGCTTCCACCTCAGATTGTCCTCCCGAGAGAGGCACGACGAGGGAACTCTTCGAATATCAGACGAGGGAACTAAAACAAAGTGAGATAAGGCCCCTCCTCGTACCTCACTTCAAGTTCTTCAGTGCATGCCTCGGCGTGACATGGTGGGTTATCAGTTGGGACATAGAAACACATCGGTTGACTTTTTCCCTTTCACATTTTCAATGTGACCGCTCCTGTTTAGTGTGATTTTTCAATAGATCAATCCAACGCCCCTCGCAAATTGTCCTCCCGAGAGAGGTACGACGAGGGAACTCTTCCAATATCAAGCGAGGGAACCACAACAAATTCAGATAAGGCCTCTAGACGTAACTCACTTCAAGTTCTTCAGTGCATGCCTCGGCGTGACATGGTGGGTTATCAGTTGGAAAATCGCACAACAACATAAGAGGACAACACCTAAAGCCCCTTTCGCACCTCCACCAACAAACTGCGGATCTTCAGTAAGCGCTCCTTGATCTCTGCTTGGGTATCTACCCCTTTGCGATCCAAACGCAACTTCTCTTTGGCGCCTTGAATGGTAAAGCCTTGGTCTTTGAGCAGGTGGTGGATCAAGCGCACGTGTTCAATGTCAGACTTTTTGAACTTTCGGCCGTTTTTAGACGTACGCTGCGGTTTCAACTCGTCAAACTCTTTCTCCCAATAGCGCAGCAAAGACGTGTTCACGTCAAATTCTTCTGCTACCTCGCCAATGGTCCAGTAAAGTTTTTCTATGGCTCGCTCCTTGTACGGCATCTACTGCCGTAAAATTAGAGTGGCTTTAGTCGAAAGACTGGGTAGGGTTGCGGCTTAGTTTCAACATCTTCTCGTACTCTTCTGGAGAGAGGTCGTTGAAGTAGAAATTAGCGGGGTTCACCGCTTCGCCACCTTTGTGTACTTCATAATGCAAATGCGGTCCGGCACTAAGCCCTGTATTGCCCACGAGCCCGATCACATCACCACGACTTATTTTTTGTCCTTTCCGCACTTTTACTTGACTCATGTGCGCATACACGGTCTCGTATCCATAGCCATGGTCGATGACCACGTGTATACCAAAACCGTTGCTCTTGTAATCGGCGAAGGTGATCGTGCCATTACCCGTTGCGTAGATCTCTGTACCTGTCGGTGCGGTGAAATCCATGCCCTCATGGAATTTTTGGATCTTGTGGATCGGGTGCAGGCGCATACCGAATCCAGAGGCCATGCGCTTTAGGTCCTTATTCGCAACAGGTTGTACGGAAGGAATACTGGCGAGCATATCCTCCTTTGTCGCAGCGAGCTTCACAACCTCGTCAAAGCTTTCACTTTGAACGGCGAGTTGTTTCTCTAGCTTGTCCAAGCGGTTTCGCGTGTCAATGACCAAACCGGCGTTGGCAAAACTTTCCAAGTCTCGGTAGCGCTTTGTCCCACCAATACCCGCTTGGCGCAGGGGTTCCGCTACGGGATCGGCCTCCAGCATGACCCGGTAGATATTGTCGTCGCGGTACTGAATGTCTTGCAGCGCCTGCGAGATCGCATTTGCCTGGTGGTTCACGATCTCATACTGCGTGATCAACTGCTGGTTCTTCCGCTCTAGGCTGATCTCCTTTTGGGACTTGTAGAACGGGCTGATCAATAAATAAGCCCCAACGGCAACCAACACACCCGGCACCAGTAGCAGCATTGAGCGCTTGATCTTTTGCCCCGTGCTACGCGTAACCTTCTCGTATGAAAGGGTTTCGGCGTTATATATGTACTTGTCTCTGGCCACGGTGTTTAGATAAGCTGCGAATATAATTGCTTGCAGAATAGGCTGGTACCTATTACGTACTAAAGAGTGCTAAAGTTCCAACAACCAGCTCGCGGCATCTTCTAACTTTGCGGCTGCTTCAAGCCAGATGAAAGTACAAGAGATACGCCAGCAATTCCTCGAACATTTTAAGCAGCGAGGCCATGCGATCGTGCCCAGTGCGCCGATCGTGGTCAAGGATGACCCTACGTTGATGTTCATCAACGCAGGTATGAACCCGTTCAAAGACCTGTTCTTAGGCAACAAGGAGGCTACCGATAAGCGCGTGGCGGATACGCAAAAATGCCTACGCGTTAGTGGTAAGCACAATGACTTGGAGGAAGTAGGGCACGATACTTATCACCACACCATGTTCGAGATGCTCGGCAATTGGAGCTTTGGTGATTATTTCAAGGAAGAAGCGGTTAATTGGGCGTGGGAGTTATTGGTCGATACATACGGCATTGACCCCAACACGCTTTACGCCACCTATTTTGGAGGAGACGAAGCAGATGGTTTAGCCGAAGACGCGGCGGCACGCGACCTGTGGTTGAAATTCTTGCCTGCTGATCGGGTGTTGGCCTGTGATAAAAAAGACAATTTCTGGGAAATGGGCGATGCAGGCCCGTGTGGGCCATGTTCAGAGATCCACGTAGATGTCCGCTCGCAAGAAGAGAAAGACAAGCTCGCCGGAGTTACGCTGGTGAATGCTGATCACCCGCAGGTCATTGAGATCTGGAACCTTGTATTCATGCAATATGACCGCAAGGCAGATGGCCGTCTAGAGGAATTACCCCAACAGCATGTAGATACGGGCATGGGGTTAGAACGCCTATGCATGGTACTGCAAGGAGTTCAGAGTAACTACGATACGGACGTTTTCCAACCAATCATTGGTGTCATTGCGAAACGCAGTGGCAAGGCGTATGGGAAGGATGAACAGCATGACGTTGCCATGCGTGTTATCGCTGATCATATTCGCGCAATCAGTTTCACCATTGCTGACGGACAGCTGCCCTCGAACACGGGGCCGGGCTATGTGATCCGCCGGATCTTACGCCGTGCCGTCCGCTATGGATCCGCTACCCTGGGTTTGAAAGAACCGTTTTTGGTGGACTTGGTCGATGTGCTTGCCGCTGAAATGGGAGACGCTTTTCCGCAATTGAAGAAACAACAAGCGTCCATCAAATTGGTGATTGAAGAAGAGGAGAAAGCGTTCTTGCGCACCTTGGATCAAGGGACAAAACGGTTCGAAGGTATCGTGGCGAAATTGGAGGGGAAGGTCATTCCAGGAGAACAAGCCTTTGAGTTGTTCGACACCTTCGGTTTCCCGATCGACCTCACCCAATTGATGGCCCAAGAGAAGGGGATCGCAGTGGACTTGGATGGGTTTGAACAAGAACTGACCAAACAAAAAGAACGCTCACGGGCATCCGGCAAAAGTGAAACCAGCGATTGGACTGCTGTACATGAAGGCGAATACCACTTTGTTGGGTACGATATGAAACAAAGTGAGACGCGTATCCTGCGCTACCGCTCTGTAAAAGACAAAAAAGGAGAGCGCTTCCAGTTGGTGTTAGAGACCAGTCCGTTCTATCCGGAAGGCGGTGGTCAGGTCGGTGATATGGGCACTTTGTCTTTTGAGGGTGATGTTATCCAAGTTCAGAATACAGTTAAGGAGAATGAACTGGCCTTGGTGTTTGTTGATCGCTTGCCTAGTGATACAAGCGCCACCTTCTCTGCTCAGGTAGACATGGAACGCTTGAAATTGACACGACGGAATCATACCGCAACACATCTAGTGCATCATGCATTACGCGCAGTATTGGGTGAGCATGTAGAGCAGAAAGGTTCGTTGGTCGCACCCAATAAATTGCGTTTCGACATTTCGCACTTTGCCAAGATTTCAAACGAAGAATTAGCAGAGGTGGAAGCACAGGTGAATACCCTGATCGCCGATAACATCTCGTTGGAAGAACACCGAGGTATTCCAATTGCAGAGGCAAAAGCAATGGGAGCCATGGCCTTGTTCGGGGAGAAATATGGAGAGCAGGTACGCGCTATTCGGTTTGGGCCAAGTGTGGAATTGTGTGG
>CAZPEQ010000218.1:0-5024 GCA_964585605.1 uncultured Weeksellaceae bacterium
ATCCATCCTGATGGAACAGCTAAGCTGCTGCGTTCGGAAGTCGATACACGGTTCAAGAAGGTACGTGAACGCTTCAATGAATTCTGCGACGAAGAGATCTTACAACGGGAAGAGCAGGCCGCATTCTATGTTTACGAGCAGATCACGCCCAGTCGTTCAAGCATAGGCGTGGTAGCAGGTGTTCCGGTTACGGACTACCATGAAGAACGCATAAAGAAACACGAGCAAACCCTTACCGTAAGGGAAGCCCTGTTCGCGCGTTACCTAAAAATCACAGGTATTAATGCAGAACCCGTGCTCCTTAGTACGAAGGAGCCTTTGCTGACCCAGGTACTTCGTTCTTGTGTGAAAGATGTACTGCCTCATTACGACTTTACGACGACTAACAGGCATCGACATGTAGTTTGGGCGATCACCGATAAAAAGACCATCTCCAAAATAACGAAGGCGGTAGGTGAACAAGAATTATACATCGCCGATGGCCATCACCGTTCAGCTTCTTCAGCATTGGTTGCGGGAAATCAACCCGGCCCTGCAGATCACTTTATGGCCATGATCGTAGATTCTGAGTCTTTGCACATTCGGAATTATGATCGCGCCGTGAAGAATATGAACGGTAAAACGGTCATGCAATTGATCAAGGCCTTGGAAGGCAGTTGCAAGGTTGAAGAAGTAACAGCGAAGGTCGATCCCAAGGCGGGATCGGTAATCATGCTCACCCCCACCAAACGCTACCGCATCACATTTCCCAAGAGCAAGGCCCGTTCCGCCGCTGCAGGAACAGAAGCGGCGCTGTTAAGCGAATACTTGCTTGAACCGATACTGGGGATGCAGGACCTACGTACCGAGAAACGCATTCAATTCATACCGGGTGATGGCACCCCGCGCAAACTCGACTTGCTGCTTGACCAAGAAAAAGTAGAGATCGCGTTTTGGCTACCCCCTGTGCGTTTTGAGCAATTGACGGCTGTTGCCGATGAAAATGGCATTATGCCCCCTAAAAGCACATACATTGAACCCAAGCTGCGCAGCGGTCTTACCATCTATTCGCTCAACGACGAATGAAAGAGATCGCTGAACGGTACGAGCAGGTAAAAGCGACCATTCCTGCTGGAGTTACGTTAATAGTCGTATCCAAAACACGCACGATTGAACAGATCCAGGCCGTTTATGATCAAGGGCATCGGGAATTCGGAGAGAACAAAGCACAAGAACTAAAAGAGAAGGCGCCTGCTTTGCCCAATGATATAACCTGGCATTTCATCGGACATCTTCAATCTAACAAGGTCAAACAAGTTGTCCCGCATGCCCACTTGATCCATTCAATCGACCGTATGGATCTGTTACATGAAGTGAATAAAAGGGCGGCGTTGCTGGACAAAGTGCAAGATGTACTACTCCAAGTCCACATTGCAAGAGAGAGTTCGAAATTTGGTCTCGTTCAGGGTGCGGTGCGCGACATCATAGCTGCATCTTTAGTCGAACACGCGCATATTCGTATCCGAGGCTTGATGGGTATGGCCACATTCACGGAGGATGATGGGCAAATCGCCAGCGAATTCTCAACGCTTAGAGACCTCTATCAAGACTTGAATCAGGAGTTCAAAACAGAACTATCTCAGTTCAATGTGTTGAGTATGGGCATGACAGGAGATGCGAATATTGCCCTGGCCAATGGCAGCAATATGGTTCGCATAGGAACAGCTATCTTTGGAAAAAGGCACTATTGAGAGGCAACCCTTACTTATTTAGCACGTCTTTACACTAGACCTTGTAATACTAAACGGACCCCATGCGCTATCACTACGCTCTTGTTTTTGCTGTAACGCTGCTTTGCTTGCCCGCAGCTTCCCAGACTTATGAAATTGCCGTATCTCAAGGCTTAACGCACTTTTCAGGCGACTTAGGTAACTTTGACGGTGCCGTGCAATGGAACGGCCTTAGACCAGGAACAACGGTCACTTATCGGAACTTCCTGAACAACCCGAAACGCTATGTTACACGTGCATTGGATCTCGAAGCGCGCTTTTCACGGTTCCGCGTGGGATATGATGAGACCAAAGCCATTGGAGACCGCGCTGGTACTGATCTGCGCAATTACGGAAGGGGCTTAAGTTTCCGGAATGACCTCTATGGTCTTTCAGGTCACGTTGTGTTGAATGCATACCGAGAGCCGTACACGCCACTATTTCAGCAAAAATTCTTCATGTTCTTCTATACAGGTATCGGTATCTACTATGGTCGTCCGAAGGCGGATCTATTCAATGGCGATATCGACATCAACAACCGCTACCATTTCTGGAACGACGGCACGATTCGTACAGTAGCAGAGAATAATGACCAAGGCGAAACAGGCCAGATCATTGAAAAAGACGGTGATTACGAGACCGATTTATACGACTGGTTCACGGAAGGAGGTAATGACCGAGGCGAGAATAGCGAAACATTGGGAAGAAACACGCCTTGGCATGTTGGCGTTCCCTTCGGTTTCGGGGTTCGTTACTTGATTTCCAAGAAGGTTAAACTTGGTTTTGAATATTCTTACCTCTCCTTTTTTACGGATCGCCTTGACGACGTAAGTGAGCGCTACGCCACATTTGATGAAATCGCTGAACGTTATGACGATCCTGAGCAGCAAGCTTTAGCTCAGTATATAAGTGACCCAACAGGAAGGGGAACCAATGGCGTGGGGGGTGAATTCACCAGCCGACGTGGAAATCCAGGTCTTCCTGATTCGTTCACGTACGTGTCCTTCGAGGTATCCTACACATTTAAGAAAAAACCGACGCGAAGATCCTTCGTCAGTAGGTGAGCAGCCCATCGTGCTCTTGCGAGAAAGCCCTCAGCTGCTAACCTGAGGGCTTTTTCTATGTAAAAACTCCCCCCTTGGTTCACTCCCTTAATTATGGCATTTCCTACTTTCGCGGCCCATGGCAAAGAAAACAACAGCGCGTATTCAAAAGTGGACAAAGGACCTCTCCTCTCCTATTGAAGAAGTGATATTTTCAACCATCGACGCGATAGCGGAAAAAGGGGATATACGCTTGGTCAAACCCCTGCTCCTATGCGCCAAAGAACACGGCCCAGGACAGGTACGTGCGAAGATCGAGAACATGCTCAGCGATGTAAAAGATAAACGACTGGGCGACGAATTGTTCAGCGCTTTGGCCGATGAAGCGTTTTCAACAATACGCCCAACCATACTTGCCCTGTTGTGGAATGCATCTGTACCATTGACCGGAAACCTAGAACAACTCGTAAAATTGAGCTGTGAAGGCGAATTTGAAGAACAATTTGAAGTGGTAACGGTATTAGAGAATTACGGAGGAGAATTCGAGGAAGAAGAAATCATGAATGCCTTGATTGACATGCGGGAGCACCTTCGCGCACAAGGAGGAGGCACTGCTTTGCAACAGCAAGTATTACAAATACTGCAGGTACTAGAGCGTTTCGATTAGAGCGACGCTAAGTATGCCCTTAGGTTCTTCTCCACACGTGCATTAATATCTTTCACGGGCGCTTTTTCAAACGCGCTTCCAGTAATTCGCTCGTACAATTCTACATACCTGCTGGTCACGCTATCTACAAATTCGCTTGTCATAGCCGGAATTTCTTGTCCGTCCTTACCCATGAAATCGTGTTCGATCAACCATTGTCGCACAAACTCTTTGCTCAACTGCTTTTGCTCTTCTCCTGCAGCTTGTCGCTCTTCATATCCGTCCGCATAAAAGTAACGTGACGAATCAGGCGTATGGATCTCATCGATCAGGAGCACCTGCCCGTCTTTGGCTCCGAACTCGTATTTCGTATCGACTAGAATCAGGCCATGGTCCAATGCGATCTGAGTTCCTTGTTGGAACAAGGCCAAAGCATATTGCTCCATTTGTGCGTAAATGTCTTCAGGAACCATGCCCTGGGCAAGAATATCCGCTCTGCTAATATCTTCATCATGGCCCTCATCAGCCTTCGTAGCTGGCGTAATGATCGGTTCAGGAAATCGATCGCTTTGGCGCATACCTTCTGGCATAGTTACACCACACAGAACCCGTTCACCCGAATCATATGTCCGCCAAGCATGTCCGCTTAAGTAACCACGCACCACCATTTCTATTTTGACAGGTTCGCAGGCATGACCTATGACTACATTTGGATCCGGTGAAGCAATGGCCCAATTAGGAGCGACGCTTTTTAGGTCGTTCAAGAATTTCCAAGAAAGCTGGCTCAGCACCTGCCCCTTGAAAGGGATACCTTTAGGTAAGACCACGTCAAAAGCGGAAATTCGATCACTGGCCACCAGCGCCACCAAACCATTGTCAAAAGTGTAAACATCCCTCACCTTACCATGATAGATATTGCGCACACCCGGCAGGTCCAGGTCACTTCTTAGGAGTGTCCCCGGACTTTTTATCATCTCCACGTTCATCTTTCTTGGACTCGATCTTTTCAAATACGCCGATCACCTTCGTTACCAACTCATGTCTGATGACATCACGTTTAGTCAAGTTCACGACTGCAATTCCCTTTATACCAGCTACACCCTTGATCGTTGGGAACAGCCCCGAACGTTGTCTGTTCGGAAGGTCGACCTGGCTGATATCTCCTGTTATCACGAATTTGGCATTACGTCCCATTCGGGTCAGGAACATTTTCAATTGCGGCAAAGTTGCGTTTTGGGCTTCGTCAAGAATAACGAATGCATGGTCAAGCGTTCGACCCCGCATGAAGGCTAGTGGAGCGATCTGTATTGTTCCATGCTCCAACCAATCATTCAACTTTGCACCAGGTATCATATCACGAAGGCCATCATAAAGTGGCTGTAAATACGGGTCTAGCTTCTCTTTCAAGTCACCGGGCAAGAAGCCTAGGCTCTCTCCTGCTTCCACCGCAGGTCGCGTTAAGATGATCTTGCGCACTTCCTTGTTCTTAAGCGCGCGCACGGCCATGGCCACGGCAGTATAGGTTTTACCTGCTCCAGCTGGCCCTACAGCAAAGATCATGTCATTATCGATCACCGCCTGAACTAG
>CAZPEQ010000219.1:0-5021 GCA_964585605.1 uncultured Weeksellaceae bacterium
AAACTCCGGCGGATAATTTGGTGAACTTCCATGACACCGTCGTGGGATCATTTGACCCTAATGACAAGACGGCCAATTTCGAGATACTTACTCCGTTACAGGTAGTGAACGGGGAGTGGGTGGAATATTTGATCCGATTTCAAAACACGGGCACCTTCTTAGCAGAGCACGTGCGTATCACGGATACGTTGAGCAATGCATTGACTTGGGACTCTTTCGAATTTCTGGGAGCATCGCACGACAATTTCTGGCACCTCAGCAATGGAGTTCTTGAATTTCGATTCGACAACATTCAACTTCCGGATAGCACAAACGATGAACCCAATAGCCATGGTTTTGTGAAGTTCCGCATCAAGCCTGACGCAAATTTGACAGTTGGTGATCAGATCGTGAATGTTGCCAACATTTACTTCGACTTTAACCAGCCGGTAATTACCGATGCAAGTATTGTACAGGTCGACGTAACGAGCGGAATTGCAAATGCTTCAAGCGAAGGGATTCATGTTTACCCTAATCCAACGAATGGCGTGTTGAACATTACTTCTGATCAGGTGATAACCCATGTTCAGTTCTTCTCCAGTGATGGAAGACTGTTCAGGAGCGAGTTTGTGGACGCCACCACGCATCGTATGGATATCAGTGGAATGGAAGCGGGAGTTTATTTGTTGGAATTGAATGGCGCGCATGGCCACACGGTGCAACGCGTGCTGGTTAATAGATAAGGGCTACTAGTTGACCGGTGTTCTTGCAATCAAGCAATAACTACCAACCCGTCTCTACTCACCCAGTTCCCACTTGCGCCCATCTTTGAACACGGTGCCATGGAAGATCGCTACTTGCTTCTGATCCTGATTGGTAACGGTTATCGTGTAACGCCCTAATGTTTTTCCAACTTGAAGTTCTTCTGATACCGCGGTAAGTGTGTCACCCTGTTTGACGGGACGGGTATGCGCAATACTCGTTTCAATGCTAACCGCATAGTAACCATGCGAGTTGCTGGAGAAAGCGAAACAACTATCAGCTAAAGAATAGGAGATGCCTCCATGTGCATTCCCATGGCCATTCAGCATTTCTGCTCTAACTCCCATACGAACTGTGCACGTGCCAGGAGCAACCTCCAATACCTCAATACCCAGCCATTGGCTGAACGCATCGTGCTCCATCATTTTCGCTACAACCGCTTTGGCTCTTTCTTGATGGTTCATGGTGTAAAGATATTCGAGGTTAATGGTGAAGTGGTTAATAGTTAATGGTAGGGGCTGAGCGAGCAAGGTAGAGGCTTACAGACTTTCGAACGAGACACTCTGAGGAATCTATGACACCTGCCCATTAACCGTTAACGAATAACGAGTAACCTTATACTCCAATGGGCCAGAATCATATTCAACAGAAAAAGCCGAGCTATCTGGTACAAGAACCGTTGAACGAATACCTGAACGCTGTATCGCGCAATATCGAGATACCTCTTGGCTATGATGATCTCATGCGCTACGATGGCCTAATGGCCAAGATGGATGATAAGGGCAATGAAACCCTTTGGAATGCCGTCATGTACGGCCCTAGTGAACTGGCGGATATACACGAAAAACTGGTTTATATCTACCAGTTATTGGTAGCAGATGGGCGGCCGATGAAGCACTTAGCCGTTGCAAGTGTAGACTTCTGTTCTTACGGCAATTCCCAACCATTTCGGATTAAGATCTTGAACCAGATCAATGATAACCATGACTACTATTACATCAAGAAATCGGATGCCTCTAGAATCTATGGCTTAGAATTGGAACACTTGCTTTCGCCCAATAAGATCAATTACATCTATCACGACAAGACCTTAGTAGAAGAGCATATCATTGGTGTTCCTGGTGATGATTTTATTACAGATCCTGCAGCTTATGGGTGGAATATAAACGAGGTGCGTTTGGCCAAGGAGTTCGTCAAGTTCAATGAACGCTGCTTCGTGCGCTTGCTGGGCGATATGCGGGCCTACAATTTTGTTGTTGTTGTAACGCAGGATTTTGATCAAGTAGCTTACCGTTTGCGTTCCATCGATTTTGACCAGCAAAGTTTTGAAGGACGAAGTCGAATTTACTTACCTCAGTTCTACAAAGAGAACCTGCCTTTTGTGAAGTTCGCTCAGAACCGAATGAACCTGGATACAGCGGAGCAGTATATGAACGAAGAACGCTCCTTACTCCGCAAGCGGTATCACCTTTCTAAGGACGAGATTATTCCGTTGATCGCTGCAATGAAACAAGATTCGATCAGTAAGCCTGAACATATTGAACAGTTACGCACCGATCTGGCTCGTTTTCTTGGTGATCCAGATATGCGGAATTGTAAGAACATGGGGGAGATCCTAGAGCGGCATATTCAGATTCGCTTGGGACTTTAACGCTGGATCATCACCCGTTGGGTCAATATTCCACTCTCCGTTGTCACCTTGACCAAGTACATTCCTTGATCCAAAGAGGATAGATCAATTTGTTGCCTAAGATTTCCTCCCTGAACGCTAATCGCACGTTTCCCATTCAGATCATGAACAGAGGTTTCCAGGATCGGTGAATCGGATAGTAGGTTGACGAGTCCAGTGCTTGGATTCGGAGAGATATGTATTTCCTTTTGAAAGAATGGCGTCTCTGCGACATTAGTTGCAATGAAGCAAGGGTCATTAGAAGCGCACGCGACAATGGGCGAAAAGCCTATTTGCGTGGCGTTGAGGACCAGAGTAGCTGGAAAATTCGGCAAGCAAGTAATCGAGTTACCTGAAACGCGCAGAGATGTGATTTTGCCCGGTAACTGCGGCAAGCAATTCAGTTGATTGTTGGTAGAATGAAGTACGCGCAGAGAATCAGGTAGTTGAGGAAGCATTGAAATCGCGTTACCGCTGCAATACAGTTGATCCAATTGACTCGGTAATGGCGGCAGAGCGGTGAGCTGATTGTCGTTACACCCAAGCGCCATATTCAGTGAGTTTGGTAGCATAGGAATGGCAGTTAGTTGATTGCTTTCGCAAAGCAAGATGTTCAGCTCGGTTGGCAGTGTGGGTAAAGCGTTAAGTTGATTGACGCCACACCATAGTATTTGTAATGAATCTGGTAAGGGTGGGAGAGAGGTCAGTAAATTTTCACGGCAGTACAGATCCCTCAAGAAATTCGGTAAAGACGGCATCACAGTGAGGCCATTTGTTGAGCAGCCTAGTCGTTCTAGTGAGCTCGGTAAAGGAGGAAGCGCGGTAAGGAGGTTATTACCACATTCAAGAACTCTAAGGGAGTTAGACAAGACAGGGAGTGCGGTCAATTGATTGTCACTACAGACCAGTCCGCTCAGAGATCCAGGTAATACGGGAAGCGCTGTAAGCTGATTGTTACTGCAGCCAAGAGATTCCAATGATTCTGGTAACATGGGGAGTGCCGTAAGTTGATTGTAACTACAATCAAATTGCAATAACGAGTCAGGCAGTACGGGAAGTGCGGTCAGTTGATTTCCCTCGCAGAAAAGAGTTTTCAGTGTGTTCGGTAGCACGGGTAAGGTAGTTATCGGCTGACCAGTGAACGCAAGAGATTCCAACGCTTTGAAGAATTGAATGCCGTCCAGATTAGTAATGCCTGCTGTACCCCCGAGCCATATGTCGGTTTCTGTCAGTACATCTACATGGCTTGTATCCAATACATTTCCGTTGATGGCGTTGGGCACGATCTGCTGCAGTTGAGCGGTAAAAGCCGGGTCGGGAATTGTGTATTGCGCTTGTACATGTTCGAAGGATAGCAGTATTAAAAATGAAAAGAGTAAACAGTATTTCATCTTGGAGGTATATGTGAGGTCTACTAGCAAGACGAGTAACCCTTAGCCTCAGTTGCCTCCTTTCCTATCATTTTATGATCGGGGCTTCGTAAATGTGGGGCGAAATTCGACCAGTAATAGAGGAAGGGAGTACCGGTGGCTGGCGCACTCAGGAGCTAAACGAATCTAGTAAGATGGAAAGCCGCAAATGCATCTACATGTAGACGGCCCTAAGCTAGTAGGCAGGGTTTACAGCATGCAAGGGAACTTGATTCACTCTTTGATGAACCGCGCGGTCGATCTGAGCCCTTCTTGATCTATGATCGTTGCGATGTAGCTCCCTGGTATCAGATCCGCCGTGGAAAGCGTAATGCGTTGATCAAAGGAATCGACCAGTACGTGTTGCATGACACGGCCATCCATCGCGTAAATGCGTACTTCCACGGGCTGAAAGTCTTTTGGTTTGATCAGGGTAAGGAAATCACCAGTAGGGACGGGGTAGGCATGCAATCGGTCAGATGCCTCGATCAAAGGGACTGCATTCACTAAGCCATAGAAAACCTCGGCTGGCGGGGTGCGAATGGGAGGATTGAAGTCGAAGAAAATGTCCGCCTCATTGCTGATCAAGGTCCCAATAGGCGTATTGGACTCAGGCCGAATCCAAAAGCTAACCAGCCCATGGCTTTTCGGTTCGTTCACGTTACTATCTGGTAGTAAGATATTGTTGAAGTTGAATTTAACCACGTTGTTGGCCTCTAGCCCCATCGTATGGGAATGAGAACTGGTATTGGGAATGATCGTGGTCGGATCCAGTTCAGCCGGAAGGGTGTCAACGATGACCACATTGAAGGCGGTGTCCGTTCCCGTGTTCTGAAAGCGGATGGTGTACAACAACAAACTATCTGTTTGCGGGTCAAAGAAATCTGCAGGATCGACCAGCTTATCATTGGGGTCGTAGCTTCCTGTTACCAGTGTCTGTCCTACGGCTGTATTGTTTAACAGCGTTATTTCTACGCTATCCTGCATAGCGTGTAACGTACTGTGTAAAACCGTGCCAAGTAAAGCGGTATCGGCCGGAACCTGGCAATCGATGAACAGAGCGGTGTCCGTTGCAAAGGCTAGCACCCCCAAATTCTGCCAGAACAAGGTGTCTCCTGAAATAGCAGACGGCGTTGGTGTTGCTCCTAGGAACATGAGATTACTGTCCAGCACACAGTATGCTTCGATATCTCCACTGGTGT
>CAZPEQ010000220.1:0-4988 GCA_964585605.1 uncultured Weeksellaceae bacterium
GAAGGTTAATTCCAACTCCAGGCTCTCTGTGAACGGAAAAGGCATGGCGGATAGCATCGTTGAACTCGTGTCAACACCGGAAATGATCCGATAGTCAAGCAATTCGGAAATATCAAGGGAGAACGTTCCGGGTTCAATTTCCGTCAGGTCAATGTTCATGGGGATTGTTCGGAACCACAAGCTTAAACTGTCTCCATGGTTATGCGTTGCGATGGAGTCCACCTGACTTGATTCGAATCCTAAAGGGGCCATTTCTTCCAAGTCTCCGGACAGATCATTACTCTCAACCTCCATAATATTGCCGGTGTAGGTGGCTGAAACCTCTAACGTTATTTGACCAGAGGATAGGTCCACGGCTCCTTTCATCCGTGTATTGTCAAGATTTGCCGAATACCTAGAGTCAGGGAAAACAGCCAAACTGCTTCCCGTTGTCAGTGCGTTGACGTTTTTCCGAGCCGTTTTCAGATACTGTGTACCCTCTAAGTACCACGGATATTCTCCAAGGGCATATCGGCGTGAAGAGCTCGAGGGAAATAGAATTACATCTTTTCCATCTGCTCCAGGGAAAGCAAAGAAAATGTAACTGATCTGGTGGGGTGAAATGAAGTTCATATCGAATGGTTCTTCAAACTTGCTCTTTCCGAAACATACTTTTGTAGAGAGCTTTAGCTCCCGCCCCAATTGCCAGTAGAAGAGGTACAGGTCTCTTCCGTTGATCGCACCACTGTCAATTTGTTTGGCAATATCTCTGCCTACATTCTCAGCATTGGCGGTAGATACAATGTCAACATGTTCGTTGATCCAGTTTACAATATTCGCGGCTACCTGGTGGTCAGGTAGGCCTTCTTTCCGGAACCGGTTCACAAACGCTTTAACTCCGCCCTGAGTTGAATTTGAGGCGCCGTAAATACGAACGAATTCGTCAAACAACGCGCTCGGGTCTTTGCTGACCACAGGTATCACACGTGTACTCCCTGTCGATTGGTTTTTAAGCACAATGTCGCGAACAACATAACCTACGTAGGGGGTTTCTAAGGGCCGTAACGCAAAATCCGCTTGATTCCTAGCGGCAACATTTCGCGTTTCCCAACGGTAGTCCACCTGTGTTCCATCCTTCGTGATCTTTGGGTCACCCAATTCGACCCATTTCAGATTCGTGTTGAATTGTTCATCGCTGCGGTAAATGAACACGGAGTGTAGGATGGGTAGGTTTTCGTTCAGGTACACGTCCATACCGGTTACCAACCACGAGGTTTCGGTCGCGTACACGATCTCGATCTCATCACCAACCTCCGCTCCTGGAATTGCAAAGCGCAGTTCGTCGTAACCGCCAGAGGAAGCATCTGTATTCACATCCAGTCGTTTTATGTCCTCTGTTTTCAGGTTGATAGGTTTTCCCTTGTCTTTAATGGTGCGCGCATCTAACGACACTAATGCATCGGTTCTCCGCTTGCGGATCGAAAAGACGGAGTGTTCTTCAACACCTTCTTTCGTGAGGAGCTTTACCCGGCGCATGACCGTATTTCGGGTCTTGATTCGGCCATTGTAAAAGTCGGTGATATGGTTAGCGACAGTTCGGTATTGATATACCAAGAAGGCATCGCTCCCTTGTAAATGCGCTGGCGTTTGAATGTTAGGCCTTGCCTTAGCCCAAGAATGTTCTTTGATCGCTTTCTTCTGCCCATATGCAGAGCAGGTTATCAGTAGAAAAAATAGGATAAGGAGCTTATTCATTTTCTGTATAGATGATAGTTGTATTCAGGCCGTTCTTAGGCGTTTGCAATGATGTTAACGAATCGATATCTGACCTTTCTAGGATAACATGTTCATTCCGGTAGTTGTATTTGGCCACGATAACATTTGGTGCGGTTTGGGTCAATTCCCAATTGCTCGAAACCCCGTTCATCTGATCCGAGATGGATGATCCATTCACAAGTGTGACCGCTTTTGGAAATGTAAGCGCGACATGTTGAGATCGATCGACCGTATGGTATGTGATGATTTTATCGTCAGCCCTTTCTAACAAGGCATGAAGCTCGTCTTCGATAAATCCCAAGGAAAGAAAATGCTTGTTACCAATGGTTCGAATGTCCAGCTTGCCCGTAACATCAAATTCCACTTGTACCGTATCCGTTTGTGCGTCTGCTTGACTATCGACCATTTTTTGGAAATGGAGTCCTTGATGTTGACGCTTCAATCTTTCGCCAAGTCGTTTTTCTGCATTCTCCATGCTCGTGTTGGTCAAGAGCGACCGCATGGGTATGGCCACTAGTCCATTTGATTTAGAACTATATACACCGCTAACACGGCGATCTGGTTCAACGGTGAGTTTGATCACCGTATTTACCGTGTTGGTGGTCGCGTCCACGATCGGCACACTCAAATACTGCGCACCATCTGCACTGGATATCATGACCTGCCTGCCTTGGATCTGCCTACTTGGTAAACCGAACGGCCCCATAGACTCTGTTGCGTCCAGAAAGAATGTGGTGTCGTTTATTTCCACAACGCAGATGACGTGGTTGCCACTGCTAAGTGTGGGAAAGTTCATATCCACCGGGTGTATTAAGGTACTGGATATGGCCAATTCGGCTGGTATGCCTATTTCATCGAAACACTGCTTCAACAAGTTGGACATATCCTTGCAATCGCCTTTGCGATTGAACAACACGGTATTTGCAGGCCTTGGCACGAACGCGTTGTAACCGTCCTCCAGGTCAATATATCCGATATCGTGTTGGACCGCTGCAAAAACTTGCTTGACCCGTTCTCTGTCGTTTGCGGTGTTACTAACTGCGGCGTTAAGCCAAGTTTTGGTTTCTGGCGCCAATACCTCATCTGTTCCTTTTAGATCTTGATAGGCGCTATTAAAGAACGCTAGCGGTGCGTTCTTATGAACGCCATGAGTTACCAGTGTACGTATAAAAGGTGCACGATATGCGGTCTCTTTTTTTCGAAGTCCTGCAATGTCCTCAGAACTTTCAAAAGAGTAGGTCTTCATCTCATTTGCGACGAGACTATCTACCTGCAACTGCCTCGGCGCGTATGTGAGGGAATCGGGAATGGCGAAATAGAGGTTACAGGTTTCTGGTAAGATGATCTTCCGCGTCAAGGAGTACGTGCGTATGAAAGGTTGCAAAGGCAGCGCCGTCAAGAGGAGGGTATTGGGAACAGTGGTTGTGAATGTCACCTTGTAGTTCACTCCTTCCGGGAAGTGTAAGAGGTAGGCTTTACTGCCAGAATAGAATGAACGACTGGGTACTGAGGTGCTGTGCAGGTCATCTGTTTTTAGTTTGACCCACTTTCCTTTCGCATTCTCGTAAAGTACCGAAGTGAACTTAACTTTTCGCAGTTCGTCGTGGAAGATCGCTACGGTGCCGTCCAAATCATCCGTTCGTCCATCGATCACACTATGGATCTGATACCCTTTCAGGTTTGAGTTGATCACGTATTCGTGCGTCTCTTCAAACCTGACTTCCTCGTTCGCAAGGCAGTTGAATGCGTTCAGGCATATGGCTAGGAATAAGACTAAAGGATACACCACCGATTTACAACACATAATGACAGCCAGAATTCGAATATCCACACCAATAATACGGATTCTATCCGTTATCGGCGGTATGAGCAAAGCACGAAAATGAAATGATACGAGGGCGTAGCGCCTGTCAATCAAGTACGACGGATACCTGAACACCGTTTAACCAGCGCTTCATCAAAGCGCTGTTCCCTGAGATAGATGCGAAGCAGAGTATATCGCTTTTGAATGCTTCTGAGGTGCTTGCATTTTCAAAACGGACAGCACCTGATACGTAGTCTGAATGGATGAAAAAGCCATGACCATCATGCAGATAGAAATAGCCTACGTGATTTGACAAGCCAACCAAGTACAAACCGTCTTTCATGTTTGTTGCAAAGGCCAAGGTTTCAATCTCCTCTTCAGATGGATACATTACTTGAACCTCTCTGCCAAGGGCGATTGTTTTCGCTTCACTTAAGGCTGATTGTTGTGCCATGCGGTAGCGGTTCAATTGTAGCCCCATGTGCTGCAACGTTGTAGAAACAAAGTACCCACAGGCGATCTCGCCCTTTTTAGGTTTGGAGGTATGTCCATTGAAATTCCATGTCGTGCCATACCAATGCGGAATGATCGTATTGAGAAGTTCGTGCACGAACAAGGTGTTAGCTTCTGCTAATAGCGAATCTGGGGGTAATCGTTTCTCTTGGAGGGATACGAGCCTTGATTTTGTCGCGGAGCGAGATAGCGCATAAGACGCCGTGGGTTTGAAGTTCAATTGACTTAAGAGCGAATCGTTATTGGCGATAGGTAAATCATGAGCTATTGGCGTTTCATTGATAAGCGGCTGGGTGATCATAGGATCATCATTGGTGCAACAAATCAGTAACAAGCCAATAGGGTAGAACGCCGTATTCATACTACACACAACGCATTATTTCTGCTGAAACGTATCCAGTTAGGCGCTTAGCTCCATGGTGGTTGCGATTTACTGCTACGGTGCCTTTCTGCTAAATCTGACACTGCTCCGCCTCGACATTTTTGCCAAAGAACAACGATGCTTTCTCATTGAACTCCTTGGGGTCGTCAGTCGTATAGAAGCGCATGGTGCTATTCCGCGTACAAACAGCAGCCATCTCTTGGTGTCGGTGTAAATATTCGCGCAGCGCCGTAGCTACTATTTCGCCCTGCGAAATGATTTGAATGTGATCAGGTAAGTACTTGCGAATAAGCGGTTGAAGCAAGGGGTAGTGCGTACATGCGAGCAGCACAGAATCGATCTGGTCGCTCTGCGCGAGTAAGGCGTTCACATAGCGCTCAGTAATATCATCTGCAGCTTTTGATGTCAGTTCGTTGTTCTCGACTAGCGGAACCCAAAGCGGACATGCTTGTTGATACAACGAAAGTTCCGGTGCGTAACGCTTGGCTTCCGTTAGGTAGGAACCACTACTAACGGTTGCTTCAGTGGCGAACA
>CAZPEQ010000221.1:0-4982 GCA_964585605.1 uncultured Weeksellaceae bacterium
CAATCGACTTATATACTTTTTCTCCAGCGTCAAAGCCTCCTAAAGACACGTACACGATATTCTCATCGTTAGCGTCCACCGAAATATAGGTGCGGGTCAGGTCGGGAATAGCGCTATCAATGATGGTGTATGTATTTCCTCCATCGGTGGTCTTGCGAATGTAACCAGCGCGATTCCCGAAATAGACATAGTTCGGGTTACTTGGTGCAACGGCCAAGCTGCGAATGGTGGTGCCGGTACTAATGTTGCTCAAATTGTTCCAAGTATCACCTTGATCATTGGAAGACCACAGGTTCTCGAATCCGGCATATATGGTCGAGGAATTACTGGGGTCGAACATGTACGGTGTTACCCATGCTCCATCTTCATTGATTCCGCCTACTGTGCCACTGAAGGATTGACCACCATTTGTAGACTTTCGAATACCACCATTTTGGAACGAGCAAAAAACGATGGATGAATTTGTTGGGTCGATCATGCCTTCCATGCCATCTGCACCAAATACATGCGCCCAGCCATTTGCGAATTTCATATTCGATCCGTTGTCTTGCGCTCCTGCTATGATCAAATCAGGATCTGCCTCCGAACTACCTAAACGATAGAATTGGGTTATCTCTAGACCTTCGCTTAAGTCAACCCAGTTGCTTGCATTGCTATTCCGGAATATGCCGCCATCAGAACCACAGTAAAGTCGGTTGCCGAAAAATTTCAAGTAGTGGATATCTGCATGTGTATAGCCAATGGTCGTAGGGTATACCCAATGTGACGAAATAGTCCAGTTCTGGCCGCCATTCGTGCTTCGCCAAACATTTACGCCTCCAACATATACTTCATCAACGTCGGTTGGGTTTACATCAATGGCCATGTCGTACCAGGATTGGCCTCCACCGTCACTGCCATTTTCGGCGTAACCAAAAATATTTGGGGTTGCAGATTGCAAGGTGAACGAAGTTCCTCCATCTGCAGAGCGCCACAAGCCCAAGAAGCTCGCATCGCTTTCGTCTCCACAAACGATGTACACCACGTTCGCATCATCTGGGCTTACTCCAAGGTGCATGCGGTTCACGTCATCAGGTGCTGGCAATCCTGTTGCCGTGGATGCGAAGGTTAGTCCACCATCGGTACTTAAGTGGAATTCATCGGTTGTGGCATAAACCGTTGTTGGATCACCTGGCTTGAACTTGACATCTCGGATGTTGCCAGTCATTGTTTGCGTCCAGTTCATTCCTGCGTCAGTCGTCTTATAAAGCCCGTTGTCGGCAGCACAGAACAATACGCTGCTGTTCGTAGGATCCATGATCAGCCGGTGTGTTCGTCTACTCGCCGTTGCATTGAAGTTCAATCCCGTTAAGCCCCAAGTTTGCCCACCGTCGGTGCTTTTAACCACACCAATGCTGAACATGTCGCCACCATCGCCGTCGCCAGTTGCAGCGTAAACGACACTGCTATTACTCGGATCCACTACAATACCAGATACGGCTAAGGTGAGCATCTCATCGAAAAGGGGTACCCAACTTGTTCCATCATCTGTACTTTTCCAAACTCCTCCTGCAGGCGTGCCAACGTAGATCGTTGAGGGGTCATTCGGGTCTTCTGTAATCACGTTCACCCGTCCGTTGCCGGGATTGTAGCTAAGTGGATTAATGGAGGCAGGGCCCAGTGAAGTCCAATTCGCACTCTTGGTAGAACTTGCTGCTGCTTCAAGAGTCTGGCGTTCTCGGAGTGCATTGTATACACCCATGGGGTTGGGCATTTCGCCGTTCGGCCCAACACGCTGCTCCATGAACCACTCCCATCGTTTGAATTGCTTATAGCCCTTTCCTTTTTCGTAAGGCTTGTTGGCCCATTCTGCCTCAAAGGCTGCCTGTACATCGTAAAAATTGGCATTTGGCGCCATCATTTCTTTTACCCAAGATTGAGCAGTAAGAAAGGAGAAGCTGCATACAGAGAGCAATAGACTAAACGTTATTCGCTTCATTATCAGGAGTAGATATACTTCAAAGATAAGAAATGCGTACCATACCAGTAGTCCTTTGCTTATTTAGTAATCCAAGTTTGGGCGAGAAAAATTCGCAGCTTTGCGAACCGTTATGAGCTACCCATTCAATGTACGTGTATATGGTTTGCTGATCTGGGACGGCAAACTCCTCGTTTCAGATGAATGGATCAAAGGATTAGAATTGACCAAACTTCCGGGTGGCGGGTTGGAGTTTGGAGAAGGTTTGAAAGCGGGATTGATCCGTGAGGTCAAAGAAGAACTGGGAGTAACCGCACATACGCTTGAACATGTTTACACCACTGATTTTTTTGTCGAGTCAGCTTGGCGGAAGGGAGAGCAAGTAATCAGCGTGTACTACCGCTTTCAAGTTGATGCCCCTGCGGAACTGTCTGTAATCGACCAGCCATTTGATGGAGTAGGGCCATTGAACAGAGAGGCACGACGGTGGCTTGACCTAAGCACCGCAACAAGTGATCAGTTGACTCTGCCCATCGACAAGCATGTACTGGCGTTATTGCTCGGGTAGTGTCTCAAACACCTATTCGCCGGATCACGTTTGATCGAACCAGGTCGAACATAGTCTGTGGGTCTAAGGTTCGCCAAGCCATTGCATTAAGTGCTCCGCCGAGCACAAAGTATTGGTCAATATTCGCGGCTTGCAATTCAATCAAGACATGTTCGCGTGGGTTCACTAAACTGATCCAACCGCCTGCGTCCTCAACTTCGTCCCACCATTCTTCATAATAGAGGTCGTCGGATGGGTGAAAATTGAGAATATTCTCTGCGATCAATACGAACTTATAGATGCCATTGCGCATCAATAGTTCCAAGACATCTCGCTTCAAGGTCATGATGTCGTTATTAATGCAATCGTTCCATTCTCCAATGAACTCGATTATCGCAAACCCCTCATCATAGTCCACGAAGAGTATTTTCAGGAACAAGGTGTTGGATCCAATACCATCCCATTGCGGGTGTAAGGCATGGTCGTAGACCGCATGCGTGAACTCAAATTCACTGTACTCCCTTCCGTGGAAAGGTGAGTACTCGTCATCTGCAGCAATGTATAGGTGACGCCAGTTGTAATATGGTTCAATGTTATGCACTAGGTCACTGTTTTTGGGACAAGATCGTTTTTCGTACGCTACCAAATTCCTTCAGCAATGCATTGGCCTTGTCGTATGGAATGTTCAACGTTTCCATGACCATTTTCGTGCCTCGGTCAACTAACTTGTTGTTGCTCAATTGCATGTCTACCATGCGATTGCCTTTGACTCGGCCAAGCTTGATCATCACGCTGGTACTGATCATATTCAAGACCAGTTTCTGAGCAGTTCCTGATCGCATTCGCGTGCTTCCTGTCACAAACTCCGGACCTACAACAGGCACAATGGCATGCTGCGGAAGCGTAGCGAGCGGGCTGCCCGGGTTACAGGTGATACCGGCTGTTAATAGACCATATTCATTACTTTTTTCAACCGCGCCCAACACGTAAGGAGTAGTTCCACTAGCAGCTATGCCTATCACCGTATCGTTCGCATTGATCTCATGTTCTTGCAAGTCCTGCCAACCCTGTTGCGTGTCATCTTCTGCAAATTCAATGGCTTTGCGAATAGCGCTGTCTCCTCCTGCAATGAGGCCAACGACCAACCCATGGGGTACGCCGAAAGTAGGAGGGCATTCGCTGGCATCAACCACACCTAAACGGCCACTGGTGCCTGCGCCTAGGTAGAATAAGCGCCCACCCGTTTGCATGCGTTCATACAAGGCGTCAACGAAGGGTTCAATGGTTGGAATAACCTTTTCCACCGCGGTATGCACTTCGGCGTCCATGCCATTGATGTTGACCAGAAGTTCACGCGTGCTCATCTTTTCTAAGTGGTCAAAAGGAGAGTCGCTTTCGGTGTGCTTTTGCATGTGGGAACAAGATATGGTTTGGCTCCAAAAAACGGTATTCTGCCAGATGACCATTTGGTGTCAAAGAGCAGTACGAACGTAACTTAGACCCACCGAAATTGAAAGCATGAGTAAGCGACAAGAGGTGTTGGACAAGTTTGACCTGAAGTTACCGGTGGTAGCATCGCCTATGTTCATCGTGTCACAGATGGAACTGGTGAAAGCGTGTTCTTTAAATGGCATTTTAGGAACATTCCCATCATTGAATAACAGAACTACGGACGGGTTCGACGAGTGGTGTGTAGGATTGAACGAAAGTTTGAATGGGCATAGTTATGGGGTGAATTTGATCGTACACCGAACCAATCCCAGGGTGCAGGCTGATGTAGGCATATGCGTTAAGAACAAGGTGCCACTAGTGATTACCTCTTTGGGTGCTGTGAAGGAAGTAGTAGAAGCGATCCACAGCTATGGCGGTCTTGTTTTTCACGATGTTACGAATACGTACCATGCCCAGAAAGCAATTGATGCAGGTGTAGATGGTTTGGTTCTAGTAGCTGCTGGTGCAGGAGGTCATGCCGGCACATTGAACCCGATGCCCTTCATAACAGAAGTAAGAAAACGGTTTGATGGTGTGATCCTGTTGGGCGGGGGGATAAGTACTGGAAGAGACATTGCGTCAGCCATGCAAATGGGCGCTGATCTGGCTTATATGGGAACCCGCTTTATCAATACAAATGAAGCGGTAGCCACTCCTGAATACCAGCAAATGATCATTGATTCGGGCACGCGGGATATTGTGTACACCGCGGCTATTTCGGGTATTCAAGGGAATTACTTAAGTAAGAGTTTAGAGGCTGCAGGCATCTCTGAAGAGATGTGGGCGAGTAAAGCAAAGATCGAATTGGGAGAAAAGCTGGATACCAATGCAAAGGCTTGGAAGGACATTTGGTCGGCGGGGCAGGGCGTTGCAACAATAGATGACCGTTTACCAGTGGCTGATCTCGTTGCTAGGCTCGGTGTAGAATTCAGATCTGCCCTTACAGAACAAAAAGAACTGTTCGAACAATCCGCCTAGAAACAAAAG
>CAZPEQ010000222.1:0-4958 GCA_964585605.1 uncultured Weeksellaceae bacterium
ATTCATGTCATAGTTGGAGTAAACGCCAGTTTCTACGTCCGTAGGCACGCTGCCGCCGATCGCAATAAGGATCGGGTCGCGGTCATTGTCGGTGCCCGTGTACCGTAGCTTGTCGTCTTGATTCGTGTTGCCTGACCAGAGCATCGTGAAACCGCCCTTCGTTTCTTGCGGCTCAAAACCGAAGGTTTCGGTGGCGGGATCCGTTAGGTCGAATGTTATAGGTGTCGCACCCAAAGAGAGACTCCCTGAAGACATGGTTCCTAAGTGATTGCGGTGACGGACGGCCACATGATAGTTGCCCGCGGCTACGTCTTGGAATTCCACCGCACCAGTTCCAGTAAGATCAACCACATCACCATCGCGTTGAAGAAGTGCAGCCCGGGTGTGCAGGGCCAATGAAGCATCCGCGTTGTCACGCAACTCGATCAATACCCAGTCAACAATGGCGTCGTTTCCGGTAGTGGAAAGTGTATTTAGTCCTATCACTTCCGTACCACTATGATTGTATGAAGCGCCTCCATAAGGATGCGCTAGTGGAATCAGATTGCCCACACGCAGGTCATCGAACATGGTGTTGCTGGCCATGTCGTAAGGGCCACCCAGAAAGACCTTGGTGTTGATGCGCACCACATTGCGCGCTGTCACAGCAGCCATGCACGAAGCGGAGTTACCCGCATCATCCAGTACGGTGAACATAACCGTGTGTATACCTGGCGATGTGATAAGCATTGGAGAAACGGTCATACTGGTGATGCTGCAGTTATCGGTGCTACCGCTGTCGATAAGGAGTGGATCAATCAGCGCTTGACCATTCTCATCGAGATATACGGTGATGTTCTTACAGACGGGAATTGGATCCACGGTGTCATTCACCGTTACGGTGGATTGGCACTGACGACTGAAACCATTGCTGTAGGTTACGGTAAGCGTGACCGGGTTCGGGCCTCTTGCGTTACAATCGAAGGAACTGATATCGATTGACGAGCTGCTTGCACTACAGGTGGTGAAGGTTGAGTCTAGTACATCTGCAGCGGTGATGCTCACGTTTCCACTGGCATCCAAATAGGCCACGATATCGTGACAGGAGGGATCTGGTTCAGCAATGACCTGTTCTTTACCAAGAATGAAACCGTTGGTTCGGTTTTCGCCGTTCAAACTAACATACCAACCCAAGTTCTGATCGAGTTGGTATTGATCATACAGGATTTCGAATGTAACGCATGTATCACTGGTATTGCTGTAGGGTATGGAGAAGAAGGATACTTCGTTTCCTGCAGTCCACGCATTCGTTGCTCCTAAAGGACCAACACCAAGCGTTGTGAAGGTTAGGTAAGAAAAGATACTATCTGTGGTGCTTGAATTGAATAGTACAACACCAGCCGTGGTAAAGGCATTCGGCAGCAGGTTTGTGGGTGTTGTGCCAACAGTAACACCAGCGGTCGTTGCCCAGCGTACGGTCACCACAGTTGAAGAGAAGAACTGATCAAAATCGGCATCGGACAATAGCTTGAATTCAAGCACTCCGTCTGCGGACTCTTCCAGTCCTAATTGGATCGTTTGGCCAGAAGCGAGCACACCAGAAGCAATGCACATAAGCAATAGCAATGATCGCATATGTGCCTTCAAGAGCTGATGGCAGAACGAATAACGAAGCATGTTGAAGTGTTGGGTTGAATAGGGATTGATCGCTCTCCTCCTTATCGCCCGCAAGGTCGTAAACATCGATCAGAAAACAAGGATTTAAGTGTAGCGTATTTATGTCCACTACGGATTTTAATGATGAATGAAAAAACCTGTGGTATACCGATATGCTGTAGAAAATGCTTCAAGATGCCCATGCTGTGGATGACCGATATGAAAGTGAAGAACACAATATCGATGTTAAATAATTCGATAATGCGAGTGAATGGTTAGAAAGTACCGCAAAAAGAAGGGGTCGATCACCAGCGAACGATGGTCTTTTCAATGCCTGGATTGTCATATTGGACATGTCATTGGCAAGCGCAGCAGCTTGTTGAGAGGCGATAGGCCTGACTATGACTTATGAGCGTTAATGCTACGTGATACTTGTTCCGTAAATTGTAGGCATGCACCGCCGCAATTTCATCAAAGGCTCAGCCATATTAGGCATGTCGTTCGCAGCGCACCGCTTGGTCGGGAACTCAGGGATGTACCAAGAAAGAACTTCGCGCCAGGTATATCAGATCCTGAATGCGAATGGAGTTAATGTAGGAACGCTGCCTGTCATGCGTGCTTTTGCAGGTGATCATGTAGATCATGTATCGCCCTTTGTCCTGTTCGATGAATTTGGTCCTGTGAACATTGTTGCAGGGCAAGATGCGCTGAAAGTGGATGCACATCCGCATGCGGGAGTAACGCCAACTACTTACTTTTTGGAGGGGAGTGGTCACCACAAGGATTCCTTGAACTATGACTTTCAAATCGGCAAGGGCGACTTCATGTTATTCAGTTCAGGCAAGGGCGCTATTCATATGGAAGAGAGTGGCAAATTGCTCAAAGAGAAGGGTGGTGTTATTCACGGTTTTCAGATCTGGTTGAACACCCCATCGAAGTACAAATTCGAAGATCCTACTACGAATGTCTTCAATGCAACTAAAATGGCGAGTTATGCAGAGAAAGGAGTAGAGGCCAATGTGGTTTTGGGTTCACTGCACGGCATGTGTTCGCAGATCGAAACCTTAAGCCCTGCGTTTTACTACCACATAAAAATGGACGCCGATACGCGTTTTGATATTCCAACGGATCCGACACACAATGCGTTCATCTACTTGACAAAGGGTGGTTTGGAATTAGCGGGGGCGAAGGAGTTGAAAGAGAATCAAGTTGTGTTGTATCAGCGCGGTGGTGACGAGATCAACCTCTATGCAAAAGAGGCCGCTGAATTCTTGGTACTAGGTGGTCAGCCGCTGAACGAAGTGGTGTTTTCCTATGGTCCTTTTGTGATGAATAACCAGCAGCAGATCAACCAGTGTATCCGCGATTACCAAACTGGTAAAATGGGCGATCCCATTGAAGTGAATCGTTGATATGTTGCCCCTGTTCGCCCAACAATAAACCCAACGCCCCGTCTCTCCATCCTCCCCGTCATCCCCATCATCCCCATCATCCCATAATTTTTCTACCTTAAACACACCCGACTAAGAAAGAAAGGAACAACGGATTCGTTACCATGCATCGCCTTAAATACTTGCTCGCTTTTTCTTTGCCAGCGCTTACGTACATAGCGCTAACAGAGAAGGGGTGGCTATGCTACATCACCTTGTTCGTGTACTTCGGTTTGTTGCCGCTTCTTGAATTGCTATTGCCTCCCGCCAGCCAGAACATAAATGAGATGGAGCGAGAACGGTTAGAACAGGACCGGTTCTTTGATCGGCTCTTGTACCTGACGGTACCGGTGCAGTTGGCCACCTTGTTATTCTTTTTATTTCAGATTCAAGAACCGGGCTTGAACACTGCCGATACGGTTGGACGTATTTTATCCATGGGGCTCATGTGCGGAGTGTTTGGAATCAATGTGGGGCATGAACTCGGTCACCGAAAGCCGGGCTTGGCTCATTTTTTAGGTGAAGTCATGTTACTTACTTCCTTAGAGAATCACTTTACACCCTACCACAACCGGGGGCATCATGCAAATGTGGCAACACCGAAGGATCCGGCCACGGCCCGGAGGAATGAACCCGTGTTCTTCTTCTGGTTCCGTTCCCACATAGGTAGTTACGTGCAAGCTTGGCAATTTGAAATAGCGCGTATGAAGCGGTTAGAAACCACGATTTTCGGGCTAAAGAACAAGATGGTTGTTTACACGCTGGCACAAATCGGGTTGAGTGCTAGTATCTACTATGCCTTTGATATACATGTGCTTTTGTACTTCTACGCCGCCGCCGCATTTGGTATCATACTGTTAGAGACGATAAACTACATTGAGCATTATGGGCTATTGCGGCAGCGCAAAGAGAATGGTCGTTATGGGCGGGTTGAGCACTGGCATTCCTGGAATTCTGACCATGTTTTTGGGCGCATGATCTTATTCGAACTATCCCGCCATTCCGATCACCACTACAAAGTCAGTAAACCCTATCAGCTGCTGGAATCGTTGGAGAGCAGTCCTCAAATGCCCACTGGATACCCCGGTATGATGCTTTTTAGCTTGATCCCACCTTTGTGGTTTGCTTACATGAACCGGCGGATAGATGCGTTGGTCTAGGTGAATCGGCATCAGGCGTTTTCGGGTCCAGACGAGCAGTCTCTAACAGTATTTTGATTTATATTACTGATAATCAGGAATTTGATTCAATTATATGGAGTTTGCGGAGTATAAAGTACCGCTGAAATCATCCCTTGACCCGTGCAAAACTTTGCCGTACCTTGTTAATAACATTCTCATTCTGAGGGAGAAAAGCCCTGGCTTCTCATTTCCTTTAGGTTGAACAAAACACGTAAGCATAATGGCTACAGAAGGATATTGCGTAAAGTGCAAGGCGAAAAGAGAAATGAAAGACGCCGCTGAAACGATGATGAAGAACGGACGCAGGGCCATGAAAGGAAAATGCCCCGTGTGCGATACGGGCATGTTCAAGATCATGGGTAAAGCGTAACGCACGTTCGAAATTTCGAAATCGGAGGCCGCGCAAGATGCGGCCTCTTTTTGTTTCCTACTACGGCTGTTCATAACCGTTATGCCGCCAATGTGGGCGGTGCTTCCCTGCGAATAGATTTGCCAATACCTTATTCTCCAGTGTGAAAGGGTATTATACATGAAGCAAGACCCCTTACTTGATCTCGCCATTTCGGCTGCTTTAGCAGGATCCGCAGAGATCCTGGAAGTCTACTCCCAAGAGTTCAGTGTTGAACACAAGTCTGACAATTCACCGCTTACTGAGGCGGACAAACGCGCGCACAATGCGATCGTGTCCATTCTAGAAAAAGCGGACATACCC
>CAZPEQ010000223.1:0-4936 GCA_964585605.1 uncultured Weeksellaceae bacterium
TTACAGACTCTCAGCAGCAAGCGGCTTTTCGCTCCGCGATCGGCTACCAGGTAGGCGCTGACCTTAGGTTCGGGAATCGCCTCTTCTTTCAGCCAGGAGCCTTCATTGGAAGGAATAGTACGGTCGTTAGCAGCACCTTGGGCTCCGGTACTGAACAATTGGTATTTGAAGACGACTTGATACGCACAAACCTCAAGTTACGCGCCTTAGCTGGCTACCGCATTATTGATACCTATCAATTTGACGTGCGATTCGCCGCAGGACCGAGCTACGACGTGCTGCTTAGCGCTGACGCACGAGATGGACGGATCGAATGGAACAAAGGAGACTTTAATACAGGCTCTTTGAACATAGATGCAGCTTTAGCGCTGGACATTGGTCTTGTAACGCTAGAACCTAGCGCAAGCTTCGGATTGAGCAGGGCATTTAACGGCTCTCCCGATTGGAGAGGATTTGACTCTAAATATGTCACATATGGCCTTACGGTCGGTGTGAATTTCGGAAATGACGACTAGGGTTTTGACTCGGCGGGCCTGAAGGCCAAGCTTTAAAAACAAGAAGACCGCGATAGCGGTCTTTTTGTTTAAAGTTGCGTACAACTTCTTTGTGTGAGGACTTTACTGTGATGCCTGCTCAGCAGGAGAGTAATTCGATAGAATACTATCAGGATATTCGTATACCCTTAGTATACAAAGTTGAACTACGTAGACCGCCAATCATTGTAAAAACAGGACAATCAACCATCAACCGCACGTTATTGATAATGATCTGCAATTCGAATCTGTCGAACCTCTCGCGGCGTAAGCCCTGTAAGCTTTTTCAATTCATTATTGAAATGTGCTTGATCAGTAAAGCCGTTGTCAAACGCAACATCTAAACTTTTCTTTTCCGTATCACCGGTCAGGTCTTTCCAGACTTTATTCAAACGAACTAGGCGAACTTGTTCCTTTATACTGATACCCATGAATTTCTTGAAATGTCGACGCAACGTTCGTTCTTCACAATAGATGGCAGAGCTGATCTGACTAACATTGTACACTCCTCTATTGATTAATTCCAAGGCCTGTTCTACCATCTGCGTATTGGCCGGAGCGAACTTCTTCAAGAGGAAAGATTCAATCATTTCAAAGTTCTTATCCGAATCTGAAGACTCGCACAACTTCTCAGAAAGTTCCGTTGCCTCAACACCGAATACATCAACCGCCGCTACTTCCTCTCGAGCCAACTCCTGCACAGCAACCTTAGTGAATCGACTTAACCCGAAAGGTTTGAAAACAACCGAGTATTGTTCTTGTTGCCGTAACTCCTGGACCACGACAGGCTTCGAAGCACAACCTCTCAACAGATTAGTCGGATAATCGACATGCCCGGTTGCCCCATCAGTTGCATAACCACGTTTTGCTAGGTTGAATCCTAACCGGAAGGTGCCAGTTGGCAAGCTTAAGTACGAAGTATTTACGGTATTGCCGTTGGGAGATATCCGATAGATACGCTCTACATGAGTTCGCAAATGCTCGGCCCTAAGGCTATACGCAAATTTGTTCGACATATTATGACTGTTAAGGTAAAGAAACAACTAGGTATTTACCAATACCAGACGCAGTTTAAACCGTTCTAACCTGACTTAGGCAAGACTACTGTTCAGCTGATCGTGACGTAAACGCTTGCGCAGCACGATATCGTTCAACTTTTCAATAACGACTCTACCTCGCCGACCAAGACTGAGACTCTTCATTATATCTCCAGTCATTACAATGTCTGGAAAAATGACGCCAGAACGCTCCGTTATGTCTGATAGCTGTGCTTGATAGGTTTTGTAGCGATGCATGTCCAGCCGATCCATAGATAGGTCAAGGAGCGGCCCACTCACGTCATACATGAAACCATAAACGCGTAGATCAACACCTTTCGCTGTTTGATCTTTAAGAATCACAACTTTCCACGCTCGCAGCGGAACCTGAATTCGTTCTCCCCCTATTTCTATGCTGGGATCCGTTGAATCAAACAATGGGCCTGCAAACACCGTAGCTCGAGGATGGTCGGCACATAGGTTATTAACCAGATGACGTTCAACCCGATTCCAAATGCCCCGATCCATCGCATTCTTGAGTGACTGATGGGCCAAGTAGGTATTGCTCCAATGCATGTGGTCGACAAAGGCCTGTTGTCTTGTGCGCTGGTCATTACCCCAAACGATTTGATCCGTTCCAAAAAGAGGGAGTTCCAGAACCGCATATCGCGCATGCTTTAACCCATCTGCATTGAGTTGATCTGTATCCTTCATACGCGGATCCTTCAGTCGCTCCATGCTACTCGCATCAAACACTTCTTCTCCTCGCAGTGCTCTTGTATACTCAACATTACACGCACCCCAAATGGGCATTTTGCGGCTTTGTTCCAGGGCGAGAGAGAAATGATGATAGTCGAATATCATTTCTTCTCCATCCTGATCATGCACTAGCTGTGGGAGGAGATCGCTACTTGCCGCTGGTTCCGGAATTGAGAACCCAGATAAGAATTCGGTGTCGAAACCGGCTCGAGATGCATAATCTCGATCGAATACAGACCCCTCAGTTCTCGTTTCATCGACTACAGGAAGGTGATCATGTATTAATGAGGCGAGTGGCCCGGTTCCTTGCGAACCAATGCTGATGTGGATATCACCATGCAGATGCAGTTGCGACGGAAGCTCCTGCTTCACACCCACTTCTCCTACAAGCATTGACGGAATTTCTGTAACAGCCTGCTTCAACGGATCCTTGCATTTGTCTAAAAATGCATTAAGAAGTTCCTGCTTATCAGTGTGCATCATGCGAATGCCTTTCAGGTAACCCAAGATGGAAGAGACACGGATCCCTTGTTCTCCAACATGGACAAAACCATTATTCTCGTGTACGCTAGTGCTCCCTATACTGCTATCACTGATTATGCGTCCCTTCTCCACAAGAGGGACACCACATTGATGCATGGCCACCAATTCCCAGTGTTTGTTGAATATTCCTGCGCCAGGCCTGATGTATCGGGCATTCGTGGTGTAAACAAACTTGCCTTCACCAAGAAGATCCAAACAGGTGTGTTCTCCTTCATAACTCTCGACGTCTCTTCCGCCCCGTTGGATCAAATTCAAGGTATCTCCTAATCGTACTTTTCCAATCTCCTCGATAAGTGTACCAGCATTCAATTGCTCAACCCCTACGCCCTCTACGGACATGGAATTGATCGTAACCAAGGTCATGTCTAATTCTTGATCACTAATAAAGAGCAAGGCGGGATCTATCATGAAGTTTACTTTCCCTTGTGTTGATCGGTCTAGGGAATCAAATTCAACACCAACCGAACGCGCATCGTCAATTGAACTGATCAAATGATTGTTCGTTAAAATGGTGCTATTGGGAAGCAGAATGCAGTTTCCGATCTGCCCTATGCGTTCGCCGTCTTCATTAAATTGCACCAGCGTTCCAATAGCAGGAATACTTGAAGCATGTGTTTTACCAGCTGCTTTCAAGCGGGCTATATGTTTCTCTCGAAGCGCCTCCCGCGAGCGGAATTTGGCTGCTCTTTCTGGCGTTTCAACCAAATCAGAAACGGTCGTTTGATATTTCTCAAAATGGTCTCTACGCTTTTGAACGAGTAGCTGCCATCTCTTTGCTGCATCGAACATGTACTGTCGACGCGCATTTATTATGCGTTGTGAAATTGATGTCATGACCAGTGGGGTTTTGTGAAGTGTGTGAGTTGGTCGATACGAAGATCGTTCAGGTTAAAAATGAAAACCTGTGGTTCTCTAAGTTTTATAAACAACGCTTTCTTGAACTTTAGAAAAAACGATGCGAATTGCCTCATCTTTCACCCCGCTTACCTGAGTGACCCAAGGTGTCCTGAGTGCCTAACGAAGCATGAGTCTGAACCGGGAATCAAGGACGAGGCAAATCGCAGTCGTGTGTTCTATCCAATATGCTGATACCGGATATCATTGTATTCTATATTGGTAAGTCGGATAGCAGTGGACACGCGACTTGCGTGTGAGTTGGTCGTGGGAGAGAGGTCGGACCCGCAGATCTCGCATCCACTGCATATCATCCGCTTTAAGAATTGCTTTCGTCGACTTCAAACTGATAGACGACATAACAAAGGACTATCCTGTACTGCAACTTCGAAATACCTGAAAACAGGTAATTTGACATTTCAACAACATTGGCAGGGTAAAAAATCGCTTGTCCTTTTTATACAAATACGATCACATGTAGTGAGAACAATGGCCTTAGAAGGATTTCACGAACCTGATATTTTTATTCTTCAACATAATATTCACGATAACGAACTGATTTCCCTGTGCCAAAATGTTAATTCGCATATTTGACTTGCCTTGGCCTGACAGAATCATCCCCCCTAGTATGTTATACACGGTAAAATCAAAGTCAAACCCTTCACTGCTTCGCAACTCAAATGCCTGGTCGAGTGAGATGAATTGCAGCGGAACATGATCCAATTCTAGAACTTGATCAACTAAGGGAATACCGAAATCCCAGATTCGGGGCGGGTTAGTGAACAAAGCTTCGGTAGAGATAAAACCCTGACGCATGGTGCTGAGTGTAAGCCCTTCAAGCTGGGCAAAGGGTTCTCCGAACGCATATTTCGTTTCCTGACCACTCAGCAGATTCGGATATGCAGGAGACTGTATATGTGTGACAAATGCATCCAACGAAAATGTTATGCGATACATACCCAGAACCAATTCATTCGCTGCGTTCAAATCCGCTGCGGCGACCAACCCGCCAACGTCCAGCGAATCAAGTGGCTGAGCTAGGTACGCTCCTGGAATTTTGGGAAACACGTATTCGGTCGTTCGTTCGTCCAACCACCGCTTAGTAAAAACATGAAGGCTATCACCTAAAACGACCATTGCCTCACAGTCAAAATTCGTTGCCTGAGGCAT
>CAZPEQ010000224.1:0-4921 GCA_964585605.1 uncultured Weeksellaceae bacterium
AGGCACATCGCGCAACCACATGGGCAATTTGTCCGTTGGGTGATCGATCACACGCATGGCCAATACCGCCAATATCGCTCCAATGATCAACGAACCACTATCGCCCATGAAAATGCGCGCAGGGTTGAAGTTGAACACCAAGAAACCTACTAAGGAACCTGCCAATACCGCTGCTAGAAGCGCTAAGGGAATATTACCCGCTAAGAACAACCAGGTGCCCAAAGCCAAGGAAGAGATCAATCCTACACCTCCAGCCAGTCCATCGATACCATCGATCAGATTAACCGAATTAACCAGCACGATATATATGAAGAACGAGAGCGCAACACTTACCGGATGCTCTAGATCATAGAAATCGAATATGCCGTGCATGCTGACAATCCGAATGTCCGCCACGATCACCAGTAAATAACCTACCACGAGGTGGCCTACCAGTTTTTTCACTGGAGAGAATCCCACAATATCGTCCTTAACGCCAATGAAGAACAGCAGGACCATGCTGGCCATGATGTACTTAAAATCTTTGTAGGCGCCGCCCATTGCTTCGTACAACCAACGATAGGCTCGATCCTCAGAACCAATGACGTCCGCAACCGGGAACCAAAGCGCATAGCTGAAAATAATGGCCGCGAATATGATTACTCCCCCGATCGTTGGTACGCTGCGTTCATGCAATTTCCGCGCTTCACTTGGTTCATCTACCAAGTGTTTCATGCGCGCCACCTTGATCAAGGAAGGCATCGTAAAGAGCACTACGAGCAGTGCTGTAATGAAGCCAAAGATCAATATGTATCCGTGATCCCTCATGGTCAGAAATCATAGTATTTATTGAACAATGCAGTTTCCCAAGCCAGGTAGAGGAACGAACTATTCGCCGTTTGCGGCGCATTGGTCAAGTCGCGATACCTGTACCCCAAGCTGACCAACATGTTGTAGTTCGGATTCAAGATGTAAGACACTTTCCCTTCTACAAAAGTCAATTGTTGTTCTATCGGTTCCCCCAAATCAGAAGCTGTGGCAGCTGATTTATAAAGGTCGTTGCCGAAATTCTGTGTGGCCAACGAGTCGGTATGTGTCGTAGCCATATTGAGCTTAGCTGTGAAGTACCATTTTCGTGTTCGCTTCTCTAAGATGACGACCAATTCGCTGAAGTCTGCTCCGAAGGGGTGCGCCAACTCTTGCCCAAAGTGGGTATAGGCCAATGGGGTGATCTCACTGGTGTACATAAAGGGATCCGCGCTATTGTACTCAACTTGCGCATTCACCCCACTGCCAGCTACATCAAACAACCGCCCACCGAGCTGGAACGCTTTTCGGCCTGTGCTCAACTCATCCGTTGCGATTTGCCCGTACACGTAAAAGTCATCCGTGATCTTGAACCGTGCATCTAACCCCAAAAGTTGTTCATGCTCGCTTTCAAAGCCGTTGCTGGCCGTGTTAACACCGATCACCGGATTCCATTCCAAGGGATTCATAGGTCGCACGCCGATGGAATCGATCGTTTGCCAATGCGTGGATTCGAACAGAGCGAGTTGCAGCCTACCCAAGTCAATACTGAGGTGATGATAGCTTGCCCGTTTCCAGTAGAATAGGTCTTCTGAACTTTGTCCAGTGGGTAAGCGGTTAAAGCTGGTCAGCTTGGCAAAAATGCTGGAGTACTGCACCTTCCCTTTGAACAGTAATGCGGAGGCCTTAATGAAGGGGTAGTTGAACGCGTTATCGCTCAACAATACCGATCGGTAACCGTGACCCACGTGGTGCCGATCGCTACCGAATTGAATATTCAATTCTTCAACCGGAGACCATGACACCTTTCCTGCAGCCCAAGCATAGTCAAATGCCGTAGGCCTGAATACTTTGGGCCTACCCTGGCCGGGTACAGTGCGTCGTACGTTGATAAAGTCGGTCAAGTACGCCGGCAAGGTGCTCAAATTCTCGTAGAACCGGGTTTGGAAGGATAGGTTGGATCCAATATCACCCGATACCGAAAAGCCTCGTGTATTGGTGAAAAAGCGCGCGGTATCGTTGAACTCCGTGTCATTGAAATCAGAGCCCGAAGAAAAGTTGAACTGAGGATCCACAATGAGTTGGTAGTCCTCGCCTTTTATATCAACCAAATGTTCTCCAAAGGCCCGCTTGGTGAATTCATAATAGTAAGTCGCTGTATCCTTCGCATAACCCAGGGTCGTGGTCGTGTTCACCCGCCCTTCCAATACTGGTTTGAGGCCCATGTGCGCATGTTCCGATAGCCCGTTATTCAGGTGCTCCAGTTCACTGTAGGTCAACCTGTTCAACAACACATCCTTTTGCTGTGCATGCAGAACGAGGCCAAAGCCTAAAATGGCGCATATGGTGGTAAGGTGTCGCAAGGAGGCGAATTAAAGGATACCCGCGAAATTAGCACCTTTCGGGAGAATTAGGCGTCAGGCAACACTGGATTTAGCTGCTTAAAACTCGGTAAGCTTGTATCCTACTCCTTTTACCGTATGGATCAGGTCAGAGCCGAACTTCTCTCGCAGTTTTCTGATATGAACGTCGATCGTTCGGTCGCCGACCACGACCAAATCACCCCAGACTTTTGACATGATGTTGCTGCGGCTGAACACGGAGCCGGGTTTTGACGCTAATAATGCCAGCAATTCAAACTCCTTTTTGGGCAACTCAATGTCTTTACCATTCTGAACGATCAGGTAGCGCTCCAAATCCATGAACAGCCCTTTCTTTACTGGGATTGTGGTATTCCCTTTTCCTGCATCACTTCGGCGCAATAACCCTTTCACCTTACCCAAGAGGACTTTCGGTTTGACTGGTTTTAAGATGTAGTCATCGGCTCCTGCTTCAAAGCCCGCAAGTTGGGAATAATCTTCGCCGCGTGCGGATAGAAATGCGATCAGGCAATTATTCAACTTCGGATTTCCGCGGATAATGGCGCAGGCTTCCATTCCATCAAGGGCAGGCATCATCACATCTATTAGAATCAGATCAGGCACAACTTTGTCGGCCATTTCCACTCCTTTTAGGCCATCGGTCGCGGTATATATATCGTAGCCCTCTTTGCCTAGGTTATAGCTGAGCAAGTCCAAAATGTCCTGCTCATCGTCCACTAGTAAGATCTTTGCCGCTGCCATTCACCAGGACGCAAAGTTACCCGCTTGAACATTTCAAACAAAGGATAGGAGATAACCTAAGGCCATGCCCAAAAGAACAATGAACACGGAGCTGAGTTTCTTAGGCCCGAAGGTGAAGAACAATGCTATTAATAGAATGGCACAAGCGCGCCAATCTAGCTGACCGGACTCTAACAGGGTGTTCTTTGCCAGATCGATCGTTACCGCAAGCATAATCGCCACGGCGCCCACGTTCACGCCATCTAAAAATGCACCCGCGGTCTTGGAGCTACGCAACTTTGGAACCAGCGGATTCAACAATAACACGAATAGGAACGAGGGTAAAAAGATCCCGATGGTAGCCGCAACTGCTCCTGCAAATCCGTTAATCTGATAACCAACAAAGGTGGCGGTCGATAATACGGGCCCAGGTGTGAATTGACCGATGGCGATCGCATCTAACAACTCGTTCTGCGTTAGCCAACCCAGGTTGTCCACGAGCTCACCTTGTAGGTAAGCAACCAGTACGTAACCACTACCAAAGAGTATACTTCCCACCTTTAAAAAGGTCAGCAGCAATTTCGTATTTGAGATTGCAAGTACGGGAATGAAGATCGGGAGTCGGCCTCCTGACACACCCATCAGCGCGATCGCCAAAAAGCCTCCCATGAGGATCGCAAGCACCTCAGCCAATCCGAAAAAGGCAGCGATGAATACGATCGCCCCTATAATACCGATCGACACGTTCTTCAACGCTTTCTTCCCCAACTTAATGATGGCACCTGCAATGATGGCAAGTACAGCAGGTTTGATACCCAAGAAGAATTTCTCGATGGCTGGAACTTGGCCATACTCCACATAGAACCAGGCCAAGGCCAAGGTGAAGACCACTGCTGGAAAGATAAATGCACCACCAGCCAAGAAGAGCCCGACCCAGCCAGCACGCTCCTTGCCACAGTGCATGGTCATCTCGGTACTGTTGGGGCCCGGTATCAAGTTTGTGGCACCCATCAAATCCAAGAAATGCTGCCGGTCGATCCACTTCCGTTTGTTCACGATCTCGGCCTCCATCATAGCGATATGAGCCGCAGGGCCGCCGAAACCGATCAGGCCGAGTTTGAAGAAGACCGAAACTACTTCTCCGTAAAATTTAGCATGTGGTTCTTTAGGCTGCTCCGACATCGGATCAAATCTCTCCTGCTACCGCCTCAGATACATTGATAATGTGGTCACCGACTTTCTCACACTGCGAGAAGATGTCGTTGTACACCATGCTACCCTGAATATTCTGATCACCTTCTGCGATCTTCTGGTGGTAGCCTCTGCGCAGTTCATTTCTGAAACGGTTCAGGTCATCTTCAGCATCTTTGGCTGAGGCCAATGTGATCTTTCCGTATTCCGCATTCAAGTTCTCGTTCATGACTTTGAACGCTTTATCTACATGATCTAGCATCTTGTTGAGGCTATCACGCTGTTCTGGTTGGAAGTACACTTTATTCTCGTCCTTCCTTTCCAAGCTTTTGGACATTTGAAAGAAGATGTCGCCGATACGCTCAAGGTCGTTTGTGATACTAAGCATAGAGCGAACTTCGGTAGTGTGCTCATCACTCATTTCTTTCTTAGCCACTTGCTCCAGGAACTGCGCCACTTCCACCTCAAAGCGGTCTGTGATCTCCTCGTACTTAGAAAGCTTCTTGTACATCTTGATTCGCTTTTTCTTCGAAGGGTCGTTCAACAGTGTTCGAACAAATTCAGGCATACGTGCAGCGATCTCCCCGAATCGGGCGACCTCTTTCCTCGCTTCCAACAAGCCT
>CAZPEQ010000225.1:0-4919 GCA_964585605.1 uncultured Weeksellaceae bacterium
CCCAATAAGTGCCTTCCAGGGCGTTTCATTTGGTGCCTTCACAACCTTGGTCCAGTAATAGGCTGCACCTAATACGCACAACAGTGCAGGCGCATACGGTCGTGCTAGGCGCGAATACAAAATGGGGAAGGCAAGACCTGCCATGAACGCTGCGGCGATCAAGCCAGTTTTGTCCTTTCCCCAGGCTTTTCCTACCAAGAATGTCAGCCATACTGCGGCTAGCCCCATGAGCATGAATGGCAACCTGACTAGCCAGGTATTCATGCCGAACACATTGGTCCAAGCATACAAGAAGGTTTGTACGCCAACGGGATGATAATCAACCGCAATGACACCCTCTTGAAGCATCGTTCCCAGATCAGCGAATTGAGTTCTGTTAAGGGCACTTAACTCGTCATTACTCAGCGAGACACTGCCAAGGCCCACCGTGCGCATATACAGGCCGGCGAGCAAAATGAGCGCAATGAGCAAATAAGTGATGTTGTCCTTTTTCATGAACGCCTTTGTCTGCTGACTTCAAATAAAGCGATTCCTGCGGCAACAGATACATTAAGAGAGCCGATACTGCCTGACATTGGAATGAGGGCCAATTCATCGGCAGACCGCAATACGGGGTTTGATAAACCGTCATGTTCGGCGCCCAAGACGATCGCCAATGGTTGGAGTAAATCACATTGCTCAATGGACTGCGTCCCTTTCTCCGTGATTCCAATCACCTTCAATCCATGTGCTCGACAGAGTGCCAAGGTGTCTTTCATATTCTTAACTCGGCAAACTGGCACTCGTATAAGCGCCCCAGCGGAACTCTTCACTGCGTCAGAACCTAACCGAGCACTTCCTAATTCAGGAACTACCAAGGCATGTGCACCAAGACATTCTGTTGATCGTGCGATCGCACCGATATTGCGCACGTCGGTTACACCGTCAGTTATCAGTACTAACGGAACGCCTCCTTTTTCGTACACGCGGGTGATCAATTCATCTAAGTCTGCGGGCGGCACTTTGTTAATGAACGCGATAACTCCCTGGTGCTCATTCCGCACTGTTCTGTTCAACTTTTCAGTAGGAACTTGCTTGATTAAAACACCGCGATCACGGGCCGATGCGATTACTTCACTGAGGCCGGAGTTACTTTTTCGTTGTACCAACAGCAAGTCAATATCCACATCTGAACGCAAGGCCTCCATAACTGGATGAATGCCATAAATAAGGTCATCTTTGCGCGAAGATTTCACTGCTGGTAGATTCTTCCGTTTCGCCAACTTTCGACATTCCTGTACCAAGCGTTTTTGAACGCTGGATCTCGTTCTAAGCGTAGGTCGTTATTGCTATAGGATCCGTTTTGTCGAACAAATACGAACTGCATAGATAGGATACTCGATTCTTCGCCGTAGATCCAGGTTTCAGAGTTCTTGCTTCGGTGTATTGTATTAGGAACGCCGAACACAATATGAACCAGCCCTCGATCGGTACGCCAACCTTCTTTGTAGGATGTGAAATGCTCATTGGCATTCTCTACCCGATTGTAATAAGCGCGGATGACTTCTTTTGCGCGATCCTTATTGCCAGAGAGATCCATCCATAAGCGCTCTATCGCCTGACGTTGATTGGCGCTGGTGGTTAGTTTGGCGAATTCATTTTTTGAGGTGATATAACGTAGTGGTTCAATCATGTCGCTCACGGTTCGTACCTCGGGGTAGGCGCTACCCAATACGGAAATGGATAAACCGTCTGTTCGGCTCGTATCCAATTGCAAATGATAGATACCGGTCTTCGTCGGGTTTAAATCGACCTGTCCTTCCGCATTAACAAAGACGGTGAAAATGCTATCAGGATCAACGGGGGGGAGAGGAACCCCACGTGTTGCGAATATTGGAGGCGGAATGGAATTGTCTTCTTCGAAATAGAAGCCGAACAGTTTTTTACCCTTGTATTGATCTGCGTGAATGGTCACAGGATAAGGATGGCTTAACTGATCCCGTAAAATGGGTACACCACGTTGTGGGTCATACAACATGAAGTTCATGCGATGACCTACTCGGTGCGCACTTAAATCGATGCGACGTATACTTTGAATATCCCGATAAAGGTCATGTGCTTTAATGATCACCAATACCTCCTTTTCTTTGAACCGTTTCATTGGAAGCGACCCGTAAAGTTCCTTTTCTTCAAGAGGGTCTTCCGTTAGATCGGTGATGTATATCGTCGAGCTATCCAGTAGAACTTTTCGATTGTTCGCATCGAACGCGTCGAAATGCACTCGGATCAACGTTGCGAATGGATCTCCTTCTCCTCCTCTCCGGTAAAGCAGATCAGTAGTTGTAAGTTTAAAATTCAATTCGCTCATGCTATCATTTACATGATAGATCCGCGCAGGAATGCGCAGCTTGGTCGTGTTGCGATCATACAAGAAAGACAAGTCTTCCTTGGTTATGGTCCCTGGCCCGGTGCAACCGAAAAGGAGAGCGCTCAGCAGTAACCATATAAAACCCTGTTTCATCATTAAAAAAGATTCTTTGGGGAGTCCGTTTGTTCTGATTCTTTGGCGCGTTCTTTCAGTTTAGCGGGAATGTCTTTTTTCGCTTTGGCTCCCAATACCTTCAAGCGTTCTATTTGGGTTACTAAGTTACCTGTTCCATGCGTGAGTTGACCCATGGCCTTTGTATAGGTCACCTTCGCGGTATCCATTTGCTTGCCCACTTGTATCAGGGTTTCGCTTAACCCAACGAATTTGTCGTAAAGAAAGCCTGCCCGCTCGGCAATCTCTAAATGACTTCGACTTAAACGTTCTTGTTTCCAAATACTGGCAATGGTTTGTAAGGTAGCCAGTAAGGTAGATGGACTAACCAAGATGACGCCTTTGTCAAACGCTTCTTGGAATAAACGCTGATCCCCTTGCAGTGCCGTCGCGAAAGCACCTTCAATGGGAATGAACAAAAGCACGAAGTCAGGACTGCCTGCACCGTGTATGTCAGCATACCCTTTGTTGGAAAGCCCTTTGAAATGCGCTCGACAAGATGCAACGTGATCATTCATGAATGCCCGCTTTTCCTCTTCTTCTTCGGCGATCACAAACCGTTCGTATGCAACGAGCGATACTTTAGAATCAACAACAACGAACTTGTCTTGGGGTAGCTTGATCACCACATCTGGCTGCAATCGATTGCCGTCCTCTGTTGTGTGACTCTGTTGCGTAAAGTATTCTTCGTCTTTCCTTAAACCCGACTTTTCTAGAATGTTCTGCAGGATCATTTCTCCCCAGTTGCCCTGCATTTTAACATCGCCTTTCAAAGCCTTTGCCAAATTGTTGGCCTCTTGCCCCAGTTTTAGGTTTTGCTCGACCAGCTGGCTAACCTCTTTCTTCAAAGAAGACCTTTCCTTGGTGTCTTCACGGTGTATATCGTCCACCTTTTTTTGAAACTCCAGTATGCGTTCTTTGAATGGCTCTAAGACCGCCTTCAACGAATGTTCCTGTTGCTCTTTCAATTTTCCTCCTTTCTCCTCAAGCAATTGACTGGCGATCAATTTGAACTCGCTGGTCATCTTCTCGTTCATTTGCTCAAGCTCTACCCTTTGCTCCGCCAGTTTGCTTTCAAAATTCCGATTTTCTGCTTGCGCAGTGGCCAAGGATACGCCTAGTGAACGCACTTCATTTTGCGCACCATGCAATTCCTGAGTAAGGGTGTCTATGTTCAATTCCTTATCACGCAATTGCCTCAAGTGCTCCTCTTTCAGCAATGCCAATTGGCCCGTGGTCTTACTCCTATTACTCCACCACATGATGACGACTCCTGCCAGTAGTCCAAGAAGTAGGATCAAGATATTGAAAACGGTTTCATTCATAGGAAGCAAAAGTAGCCAAATACACGGCCCTATTAGAATACACTGGCAAAACCAAAATGGACTTTAGCAGAGTTGAATCGAATAGGGTTGTCAAACTGCTTGCCTAAGGCATAGCTTAAGCTGAAGATACCACTACTCGTTTCAAAATTGGTTCCTACCCCAAATGCTTGAGGGGTGTCGGAGATGAGCACCTCTGCGGACTGATCTTCCCACCACGCTTGATCCATGAACAAGAAGAAATTCGAATTTTCCTCAAAGAGGAAACGGTATTCGATCGTTCCAATTCCGAATGAGCTAGCTGTGATCGAAGCGTCATCAACCCCGCGAATATCCTTGAACCCTCCGATTCGAAATAACTCATTGGTAAAGAGCACTTCGTTGATCATACTGCCACCCTGCGCGGCAAATCGAATCGTACTTCGCTTTCCAATGGCCACGTGCCCGACCAACTTGCCGCGTATGTCATATTGTAAGGAGCGTACCGCAGGAGGTATTTCTTCTCCCACGGGATTGACCAATTGACTGCTCTTGTTACCCACTGCGCCAAGCAATTCGAGAATATGTCCGCGTCTTGGATTTCGCCGGTAGTCCGTTCGGTCGCGCACGATAGACAATCCATAAGAGGTGGTGCGGGTATCAGCTAGCGTGGCAGACACCGTATTTCGCTCTCCCAGTCTGCTAGAAGAGCTCCGGCGAATGAACGCGGTCACCTGATCACCATCTTCAAGGTTGATCGTGCCGCCGATCTGCGAGTTAACGTCCAGGAACGAGGTGTCTCTTCGGTAAATGCTTAACCCCGCTTCAAGGCCGAAAGGGGTGTTGAATAAATACGGGTAGGCAAACCCGATGTTCAGATCCTGGGTTTGGTCTTGAAGTCTTCTCCATTCTAATCTGATCGTCTCGCCCCGGTTCAATGCACTTTTTAGATGCAGATCCAAGTCTCCTGTAAACGTGATCCGCCCGGTTTCTTCATCCGGGAGTAAGCCAACGATGCCGGTGATGGAACTGGCTTTCTTGTCCTCAAGAAAGAGATACAGTTTGGTGCTCTTTTCACCGAACAGCACGTATGGTTTTCG
>CAZPEQ010000226.1:0-4900 GCA_964585605.1 uncultured Weeksellaceae bacterium
GACTGTTAAGGATCATATACCGTGTTCAAGTTCACCCTTCGACGGGCTCAAGGCGACAACCTAGGTTTGATACCCCACTAAATTCCAAGAATAACCTTTTCCCTGGTGAACTCAACGGTCAATGGGCTGATTATCTTTAGTCAACCCTGGTGCCACAGCAGCTGATCGATTGCTGATCGGGGTTCAACACGTGGATGTGAGTAATGCTGGATAGCTAAGGTTCAGTGGGGAAACTCGTCATCTACCTTCGGCACGGCCGAAGGGTTCAACGGTCAACATGGAGGGCATGACGTACAGGTACATCCTACTATTTTTTCTCATTGGCCTGTCAGGTGCGGTGCTTGCGCAACCTGCTAATGACGAATGCGATGATGCGCTGAACTTGTGCGCAGGCCAGCCAATGGTAGGAGATAATACAGGCTCTTTGGGTACCACGGGGTTTTGCCCCACTACGAGTACCCTGCTGTGGTACACATTCATGACAAATTCAGTTGGCGGTGATGCGAACGTCTCCATGTCCAATTTGAATTGTACCGCTGGTGCTGGGTTTGGCAATGAAATGAGCGCAGTGATCTTAACAGGTAACGGAAGTTGCACCTTGCCTTCGTTCTCGGCGGTAAGCGCATGTACCTCCGGTAGTTCGGATTTCACGGTTACAGCAACCAGCCTTTTGGCGAATACCACCTACTGGGTTTTGGTGGCTGGTGTGCAGAATGGCGGAGCAACCTCACCCGCTAACTGCTCTTTCTTCATAGAAGCGTCTGGCCCGGGCGTTGATATCATCGACGTTGATTTTGATGCGGGTAGTGGTTTTGAGATCCAAGATGGAGAAACGGTCCAATTGAACGCTTCGGGCCCGGGCCCCGTTTGGTCTTGGACGCCAACTGCTGGGCTTAGCAGCAACAATATTCCCAACCCTTTTGCTACGCCATCCGTCACAACGACCTATACCGTGTCCGAAACGATCAATGGTTGTTTGTTCATGGATACGGTAACCGTAGAAGTCGTACGCCTGATCAATCCCCCGAATACATTCACCCCCAATGGAGATGGGTTTAACGATACATGGGAAATACCGGGAATCAATGCTTTTCCGAATGCGCAGGTTACCGTTTTTGACCGGTGGGGGCAGAAGGTCTTCACCGTTAATGGCTATTCCGAAGAATGGGATGGTACTCGGAATGGCACGGAGTTGAACACGGCGACCTTTTACTACACCATTCGCTTGAACCGACTTGAAGGACAAGTGCCGCCGATCACAGGGTCAGTCACGATCGTAAGATGAGAACGGGGATCGCCATATTGTTTTGTTTATGCTTCGGCCTGGCAGGAGCTCAGCAGGTCGCACAATACACGCAATATGTATTCAATCATTTCAGCGTGAATCCAGCAGTGGCCGGCAGCAAGGATTGTATGGAAGCTCGCCTCGGGTACCGCACCCAGTGGGTAGGCTTTGATGACGCCCCCAAAACCTCTTGGGCGAGCCTGCAGGGTACCATAAAACGGAAAGGAAAACCCTTTGAACGAACCAAACACGGCATTGGAGCTTTTGTAGAGACCGATGAACAGGGCGTTCTTGGCTATTCTCAGTTTTACATAGCGTATGCATATCACTTGCCCGTTGGCCCGAAAAAAATGCTCTCACTGGGTGTTTTTGGTGGGCTTAAACAGTTTAAACTGGATGTTGGGGATGTGACGGTCGTCAATTTTAACGATCCGGTCCTTAGCGCCAGTAAATCCGTTGGGGTTTTCCCAGAGGTCGTTCCCGGTATTTGGCTGTATGATAACCGCACTTGGGCGGGCCTATCGATCTTCCACGCACTTGGTAATAATATTACTGATGTTGGCACAGACACGCGCTGGAACAGACACTTCTTGTTCAGCGGGGGCTTCCAATTCAGCGTAGGTCGTAAGGCTACACTAACACCCAGCACCTTGTTGAAATTCGCCGCAGGGGTACCCCCAGCATTTGATCTGAATGCCATGCTTGAATTTGATAAAAAGGTCAGTATAGGTGCTACATACAGAAACGTTGATGCGATAGCTTTCCTGGTTAAGGCGAATGCATTCAAGTATTTCTCCTTTGGGTATTCATATGGAATAACCACATCAGACCTTCGCGTTAACAGTAGTAATACACATGAGATCGTTGTAGGAATAAGCGCATGCCCAAGAGGAGCAGCACCACGACGAGCTATTTTCTGCCCTGCATTCGATTAGGATGAGATCAATAGATCAATTAGAACGACGTTTAATCCTGCTTTTCGGGATATTCAGCTTTTTGGTTTCAACAGCTCAGTTGAACCAATGGTCTGCTGCATTGCCGATCACTGACCCGATCGTTCAAGATGCTATTGCCGCTGCACCGGTTGATGTGAACACTTGCGGGACAGGTGTAGGAGAGGTGCCTTTCACGATAGACGCTCAGCTGCTTTCTAATTTCAACGGATTCGGTGTAAGCTGTAGGGATACATGTGATGGCATAGTGGAGGTTACCGTGACCGGAGGTGTTGGCCCATTCTCCTTTCAATGGGTCGGTGGCCCAACTACCCCATTATGGATGGAAGCCTGCGGTGGTATCGAGATCGTGATCGTGACCGACCAAGGTCAAGGAATTCAGTGCGCAGCCCAAGTACAGGTTTCCGAGCCGGCGGGTCTGTCTGTTCTTTTTATAGGAGCCGGTATTCAACAACCGACCTGTTCGGGTATATGTGACGGCATGGCAACGGTATTCGCCGTGGGCGGAGCTGGCGGCCCCTATACCTATGATTGGAACAACGGCATGACTTTTTCGAACAGCGTGAATGACCTGTGCGAAGGAATGAATGTCCTACACATTGAAGATCAGAACGGGTGTTTCTTGGATACCGTTTTCTTCTTAGCTGCTGACCCCATTGTACCGAATCCAATGGCGCAAGATGCGTCGTGCAACGGACAGTGTGATGGTACTGCATGGGTAAACGTTACGGGAGGAGAGCCAGGATATTCCTACACCTGGATGCCACCACCACCGAACGGTCAAGGAACAGATTCCATTTTTGGATTGTGTGCCGGTGACTGGATGGTCACGATCACAGACGCGAATAATTGCGATACAACGATTACGATCACAGTGGTCGAACCGGTACCTATCGTGCCGAACGAAACGGTAACGGATGCCTTGTGCTGGAATACTTGTGATGGAATGGTTACGGTATCGCCAACAGGTGCGGTTGGTCCATTCACGTACGACTGGACACCTGACCCGTCGAATGGAGACGGCACCAATACGGCCTTGGGCCTGTGCCCGGGTGTTGTAACTGTTCTCATCAGCGATCAGGCTACAGGGTGCGACACTTTGTTGACCTTGACGGTAGGGTCCCCGCCAGTTCTAGATCCGCAATTGACCACCACAGATGCAAGTTGTAATGGTATTTGTGATGGCGAAGCAGGGGTCATGCCTTTAGGCGGCACGCCCGGCTATACTTTTTTGTGGAACCCTGTTCCTCCAGTTGGTCAAGGAACCCCGAATGTTTCTGGGCTTTGTGCAGGCTTGCACACCGTGTTGATCACCGATATGAATGGGTGTGACACTTTGGTGAGTCTAGAAATATTCGAACCCGCGGTTTTGGATCCGGTTCCTTCATTTACGGATATAAGCTGTAATGGAGTATGCGACGGAACGGCTTCGGTGGCACCAACAGGTGGTACACCGGGCTATACGTTTTCATGGACGCCAGCCCCGCCAGTTGGGCAAGGCACTGCAAATGCTTCTGGCCTGTGCGCGGGCATTTGGATGGTGCTGATCACAGATCAGAATGGCTGCGACACAACGGTAACATTCACGATCAGCGAACCTGACCCCTTGATTGGAACACTCGTTACGAATGATGCGGATTGCGTGGGAGACTGCAATGGAAGTGCATCGGTAGTTGTAATGGGGGGTACGCCTCAGTATACCTATTTCTGGGATCCTGCGCCAACTACAGGCCAAGGCACGGACCAAGCGGATGGATTTTGCCCAGGCGCGTACACCTTAACAATAACGGATCTCAATAATTGTGAGCTTATACTGCCGTTCACGATCAGCGAGCCAGCGCCTTTCAATGTAACCTTGAACTTTACCGACCCTACCTGTGGTTCGAATTGTGACGGAACAGCAGATGTAGTTGTAACAGGTGGCAACGGTAGCGTTCCTGGTGATTACATGTATTTCTGGGACCCCGCACCTACCGCAGGCCAAGGGACACCTTCTGTTACCGGGATCTGCTTGGGCTTTTATGAGTTAACCATTACCGATTCCTTGGGTTGCGATACAACGGTTTCGTTCACCTTGACCAATCCGCCTTTGTTGTTGCCTGACGAAACGGTAACTGATGCAAGTTGTTTTGACCTGTGCGATGGTTCGATCGCACTTAATCCTGTTGGAGGAATCGGTGGTGTTACCGTTTTCTGGGTTCCTGAACCACCTAATGGACAAGGCGTTTTCACTGCAACAGGGTTATGCCCTGGTTTGTGGAGTGCCACGATCACCGATGCAACGGGTTGCGATACGACCCTATCTGTAACAATTGGCGCACCACCTGCTCCAATGATATCAGCTACGCAGGTTGATGCGATCTGTGCAGGCGTGTGTGGAGGTAGTGCGGAGATATTAGCCACAGGGAATACGCCTTTTACGTTCAACTGGTCACCAATACCTGCTGGCCTTGTAGATACGGATACGACAAGTACGGCAACTGGATTATGTGCTGGTATTTATGCAATTACCATAAGTGATGCGAACGGTTGTGATTCGATCTTCCAGCTCACGATCAACGAACCCGATTCCATTGTGAACCAAGCAACCATCACGAACGCTGCTTGTGTTGGTGATTGCAATGGCGCCATAGACCTGATCACAACAGGAGGAACAGGAATG
>CAZPEQ010000227.1:0-4868 GCA_964585605.1 uncultured Weeksellaceae bacterium
GTGTAAGCCAAGGCACAAATGCCATTTTCCTCTTCGATGCGCTTGACGATACACTTGTCGCTTACATAGACCGCGCGCAAACCACGCTGGATGTCGCGATGTACAACTCCACCAATGCTACGGTAATAAGCGCCGTTAATGCAGCCTGGAGCCGGGGCGTGCAGGTTCGTTTTATTGCCGAAGCGCAAAATGTGAATTCGGCGCTGGGCAACCTGAATCAGAGTATTCCCTTGTTCTTTCGAACAGATGGCCTTGGAAGCGGAATGCACAACAAGTTCGTTGTGATCGATGCAGCGGATGATTTTGACGCGTGGGTATTGCAGGGAAGTAGTAATTGGACCGGCAGTTTATTTGGCGATGCGAATAACCAGTTCGCCATTCAGAGTGGCACTTTGGCAGATGTCTATACAGCTGAATTCAATGAGATGTGGGGTGGAAACACAGGGCAAGCCAACGCGGCGAACAGCCGATTCGGACCGAATAAACGGGAGAATACGCCACATTTCTTCACCATTGGAGGTACTGAAGTGGAATGTTATTTCAGTCCGACAGAAGCCGTCACTGACCGCCTTATTGAGGTCGTTAAGGAGGCGGTCGACGAGGTGCATTTCGCGGCGTTTTCTTTTACAGAGGACAATTTGCGCAATGCGATGATCGCACGGCAACCCAACCTGATCGGTGGCGTACACGGCATGATCGATCAAATTGGTGGCAGCGAACTGTTTACACTACAAAGCGCCGGGCTTGATGTGGTTTCAGTAGCCAATATCAGTGGTTTACTTCACCACAAATACTTGATCGCGGATCGATCGATCAGCAACAACGACCCTACCGTGATCACAGGATCGCATAATTTCAGTTTTAACGCGGCACGGGTGAATGATGAGAACGTGCTGATTTTTCATGACGGGGCTATTGCAGACCAGTTCTATCAAGACTGGGTTGCCAGGCGAGATGCGGTTGTAGGTATAACCGAGATCGTGCAGCATGAACCATCGGTTTTCCCCAATCCGACCACGGGGTTGTTGCATTTGCGCATGCCCGTAGCTGCATCCAGCGCGGTTCAGGTATTCGACATTGCTGGGCAGTGGGTAAAACAGGTCGTGCCCGTAAGTGGCGTGATCGACTTGAGCGATTTAGCTCCAGGTACGTACTTATTGGACGTTCATACCGAAGTGTTGCGCAGGCAAATACGAGTCGTTCGTTCAGAATGAGTAGTGTTTCGCTTCCTGATACCTGGAACGAACTACTCAAGAATTACCGAGTTTCCCCTGAATTGGCCGTAAAGTATTGGCAAGAAATCGAGAGCCACTACACCCGTAAAGGACGGCATTACCATGACCTCAGTCACTTGGCGTATATGCTCAACTGGACAACGAAATGCCGTGATCATTTAGAGGCCTTCCCTCTAGTGCAATTCAGCACCTTCTACCACGATATTATTTATGACGCGAAGCGTCAAGACAATGAAGCACGCAGTGCTGATCTTGCTCGTGAGCGACTCACCGCGCTGGGCCTACCACAAAAAGAGGTAGAAGTGTGTTGCGCACAGATCATGGCAACGCAGGGTCATGAGGCAACGGTAGACCAGGATACCTGTTACTTGTTGGATATAGACTTGGGTATACTAGGCGAATCACCAGCGCATTATTTAAACTACACGCAGTGCATTCGCAAAGAATATGCGATGTTCCCTAATTTCATGTACAAGCGGGGTCGCAAAAAAGTATTAAAACATTTTTTGGCTATGGATCATATTTACAAGACCGAGTTGTTCAGGTCCAGTCATGGACCGCAAGCAAGGAAAAACCTGACGTCAGAGCTAGACCAGTTGAGTTGATGTGCCGAGCCATATTACCAGTAATTACTTATCACTTCACCCCGCCTTCAAATTTGAGTTGTGTATATTGGTTTTAATAAACTCAAATTCACTTCAAATGTCAACAATAACACAAGAACAAGGATCCGTTCAGCTTGACGGAGCGGGAACTAAGATCGTCAGCATACGACTTGAGGAGTCTGTTCCACCAGAAATGTCTGATCCTGGCGATATCGGCGTAACGGGTTCTACTGGTGCCGGTCTTATGTGCATTGGCGTCGTAGCGGACGGGATAAGTCCGGTGGAGGTCATCTTAGTCAGTAATCGCAAATTGACCAAAGTCGCTGCAAGTAGCACACGATCCATGTTTTCGGCCACGATAGATGAAACAGGTAAGAATTTCGTTATCGTGAGCCTTAATCAACTGATCGATAAAAACTGGAGCATTACCGCGGACATCAACAACACGCCTCCTGGGCTCACATTCACACGCGGTACCGGAGGGAACGACGGCGACGTATGATGTACAGGCTTGGCCTTGCGCTGAGCTGCCTGCTTTGTTTAGTAGCAGCTCAGTCGCAGGTCAATACTTCTTTAAGCGATGAACTTGCTATTCAGCAATGGCAAAGTCTAAAAGAAAATCGTGATCGTGACCCGCAGCAGACTTTAGCGCAGACCGATCCCTTACTTGCGCATTTCTCCCTGTTAGCCGATAGTTGTAAGCTGGCTGATGTGCTGGCAATGCGCGGAATTTGCTTTGAGCAGCTGGGTAAGCTCGATTCTTCTCTAACGACTATTCACCGGTCTTTTGATTTGTTTCAGCCCTCCTGCGATAGCGTGGTCTTGATGCGTTCATATGTTGCCCTTTCGAACTTCTACCTCGGAAGTGTCTTTGAACCGCAGCTAAGTGATTCCGTTTGTAGCCTAGCCTTAGCAAGTTGGAATCCGGCCTGGTCGGCAAGTGAACTGCGTAACTCACTTTGGATGAATCTTGCCATTGCCAAAGCCGGGTCAAATGATCTCGATGGCGCGACTAAAGGCTTTCGCACGGCCTATCAACTCGCACATGCTAGTGGAGATACTAAAGATGCCGACGATGCATTGAGCAATCTAGGTGTCCTAAAAGCAATGGTTAACGAGCTAGACAGTGCAGAACACTATTTTCGAATCGCACTCACCAACGCGAAATTAGGCTCAAGGTTTAAGCGTCTGGTTAACCAATACGAGAATCTCGCTTGGCTAGCAGGCCATAAGGGATCGTACAAAAAATCGATCGCTTACTCCGATTCCGCCTTGGTGATCGCCAAACAGATCGGTGACTTGGCGATGCAAGTCCAGATCGAACACCGACATGCGGGTAACTACAGCTTACTGGATGATCATGAACAAGCATACGCCCACCTACTGCTGCATAAGCAGCTAAGCGACAGCCTCCTGAATTCAGAAAAACTGACCGTGATCACTGAGCTTGAGGAGCGCTACGAGAACGAAAAGAACTTAAGGAAGATCAAGGAGCTACAGGTTCAAAACTTAGATTCCGACTTACTGCGTGAAAAAGCTGATCAGCAAAAGAACATTTTGTTCTTCTCTGTTATTGCCATCGTTCTGCTTGCGGGCGCGCTGTGGGGAAGACTACGCTACATGCGCAAGTCACGCGCAGCGATCAGCGCAGAAAAAGACGTATCAGAAGGCTTGCTCTATAATATCTTACCGGAACAAGTGGCAGAAGAATTGCGCGTTACAGGGCATGCGAAGACCACCGTATTCAATAACGCCACGGTGCTCTTTACAGATTTCAAACAGTTCACCGAACTCAGTGCGATCATACCTCCCGTGGAATTGGTAGAGCAGATCGACGCCTGTTTCAAAGCGTTCGACGGGGTCATGGAAAAGCACGGCGTTGAAAAAATAAAAACCTTCGGAGATGCTTACATGGCTGCAGGAGGGCTGCCAGACGGCGCCCGATCAAGCACCGTCGATGTCGTGCTCGCGGCCATAGATCTGCGCAATATCATGCGCCAGCATAAAGTTGAGCGAACTAAACAGGGTAAGCCCTTTTTCGAGATGCGGATCGGGCTACACACCGGCCCTGTCATAGCTGGTGTGGTAGGTGTCAAAAAATTCCAATACGACATTTGGGGAGATACGGTGAACGCGGCAAGTCGTATGGAAAGCGCTGGTGCAGTTGATCAGGTCAATATTTCAGCAGCCACATTCAATGCCATTAGAGACGATCAGCAATTTTCGTTTACCTCACGTGGTATGGTGCCCGTAAAGGGTAAGGGAGAAATGAACATGTACTTCGTAGACTTGGCTTGATCGATATTACACCTCACTGCTTTCCAACTTCTTTTCTAACGCCGTGATCCGCTCTACAAGGGACTCTAGGTTGCGGAAATGGATGTAGTTCTTACGGTACTTCATCACATCCATTGAAGGACTACCCATATGCGCTGTACCCGGCTTCTTAATATTTTTAGAAACACCCGATTGCGCCGCGATCATCGTATTATCCGCAATCTGCAAATGGTCAATAATACCTACTTGACCACTGAACATACAGTTCTTTCCGATCGTTGTTGAACCCGCAACTACGTTCTGCGCAGCCAAGTAGCAACTCTCGTTGATCTCTACATTATGTGCAATGTGTACCAGGTTATCCAACTTCACACCGTCGTGCAAAATGGTGGATCCAAGTGTAGCTCGGTCAATAGCGCAGTTCGCTCCTAGTTCTACGTTGTTGCCCAATACCACATTACCGATCTGCGGTATTTTCTTGCCTCCGTCTTGCAAGGCAAAACGAAAGCCATCGCTCCCAATGACCGTTCCTCCGTGAATGATGCAATCATTGCCGATCACACAATCAGAATACACCTTGACCCCGGCAAAAAGAACCGTGTTATCCCCGATAGTCACGTTCTCGCCAATGAATACTTGCGGGTAAATCTTCACGTTGCCACCGATCTTTGCGTTCGCTGAGATCACTGCAAATTCTCCTGCGTACAATTCAGCACCAATAGTTGCAGAAGGGTCGATCGAGCTTTTATCA
>CAZPEQ010000228.1:0-4849 GCA_964585605.1 uncultured Weeksellaceae bacterium
GGTTCTCCTCCTACGAGGATGACAGAACCGGGAACAAGGCCTCCACCAAGTACGCGACTTAACTCTTTCCCTGCAACACGCATGCGTGGGCCAGATTCAAGTGGAATGTCCTGTATGTCTATCGGCGCATTGGCCTCCCGTTCAATACCAACGATCTTAGCTTGGTCGTCGGTTTTTTGAACCACTTCTTCAACCAGTGAGTTCCATGTTTTACAAGAGGGGCATTGACCAAGCCATTTGCTGCTGGCGTGGCCACATTCTTGGCAATGGAATACGGTGCGGACCTTAGCCATGTTGTATGCGCTGAATAAGCGCAGTGGTGCTCTGGCCTTCCACCAATTTCAAGGAATGCACCTCACCACCGTTGGCAATAACTTCTGGTCCGCCAACGATTTCGTCAACGACCCAATCTCCTCCTTTTGCCAATACATCGGGCAGTAAAGTGGTGATCAGCTCAATGGGTGTTTGATCGGAAAAGACAACCACCGCATCAACAAAACGCAGTGCAGACAACAATTTGGCACGGTCTTGCTCCGGGTTAATGGGCCGGTTAGGCCCCTTGCCTTGGGCCAATACAGAGGTGTCAGAATTCAAGCCAACAATCAACCGGTCACCCAAGGATGCGGCCTCTTCCAAATACTCAATGTGTCCTGTATGCAGGATGTCGAAACACCCATTGGTGAAAACGATCTTGTCGCTTTTCAACCGCCAACCGTTCACGACCTGAAGCAGGTTTGCTAGTTCAAAAACCCTAGGGTTCATCGGTTGTGTGTCCACTTGTTCCATGTTTATAGCGTTTGCCGCGGGTGATCAAAAGTAAGGAAAGCCCTCCCAAAACGATGAGCATGAGTGTTTGGGCTACCCATACAAGCCAGCCGAGGGCCAGCGCTGCTGGATCCATAAGTTCATTTGGATCTACATCAACCATGTAAATGCTGATCATGATAGCTACGAGTGGCGGATAAATGCCTACACCCCCTTGCACGAGAATGATGCCAATGGACCCACCAAGAAAGCCGGCCATTATACCCGCCAAGGGTATGGATGCCGTTTCTTCGATAGAGAGAAAACCAACTGCGAACATGGCAATGTAGAGGCCCCAAATAAGGAAAGTATGCAGGATAAAAGCCCCCTTTTTAGGCGTTTTCCAAATCGAGGAGACACCATCGAAGACACCCTTGGCCAAGTCGATGACTTTTTGGCGAAGACCAGCGTGAAAGGCAAAGCCAAGAATAACCGCAACGGCAATAAAGGCAACAATTAGCTTAAACCAAGGAAACCCGCCACCATCCATATTCAATGTAGCTTGAAAGTCACGGAACTTGGCTTGGATCACATCGAGTTTATCCAACTGCAGGCCCAGGGTGATCAAGGCAATGGAACCGAGCATGAGCAAGTCCACGGCGCGCTCGGCAATGATGGTACCGAAACTCTTTTCGAAGGGAACCTTTTCGGCGTTTTGCAAGAAAACGGCTCTACTCGCTTCCCCTGCACGAGGCACGAGCATGTTAACGAAGTAGCCGATCATCGTGGTGTGGTAACGATTCCAAAAACTGGTCTGGTAGCCGATCGGCTCGAGTAAGAATGACCAGCGGTATGCCCTGCTCATATGGCTCAGCCAGCCAAGAACAATGGAAAGTAAAAGCCAGCCGAGGTTGGCGCGACCGAACGCGTCGAAGAGTTCAGCACGTTGTTCCGGGTTCAGTCCGTCATAGGTGTACCAGATCAGAAAGCAACCAAGACCTAGGGGTATGATCACCTTCAAGACACTAATGAGCGAACTTTTGGTTTTCAAGCTGTTAAGCTATTGGTTTTGGCATCAGGGAAAACGACGGTGGGCTTCCAGGTCTTCGCCTCCTCGTGCGACATTCTGGTATATGCCAGAATAATCACAATATCGCCGACCTGCGTGCGTCGTGCTGCGGGGCCGTTCAAACAGATCGTGCCCGAACCGCGCTCGCCTTTGATGGCGTAGGTCATAATGCGCTCGCCATTGTTCACGTTCAATACTTGAACAACTTCATTCTCTAGAATGCCAGATGCGTCTAGTAGGTCTTCATCAACGGTGATGCTGCCTACATAGTTCAATTCACTTTGCGTCACAGTAACACGGTGAATTTTCGCCCGGAGCATTTCAATATCCATGGTCTTCGCGTTTAAGCGCGCAAAGTTACCGGTATACGTCTAGATTATCTATCAACCGTGTCTTCCCGCAGAAAGCAGCGGAAATGGCGATCGCATGATCCATATCCGCGACACTGGTCAGCGATGCCAAGGTATCTGGGTGTACGATATCAAAATACTCGGGCTTCAGCTGGTGTCGTTCGAGTACCTGTACGCAGAAGACCTTCAGTGTGCGCAGGTCTAGTTTGAAAGTATCCTCCTCGGCCAAACAAAGCGCCTTGAACAGGCCCACAGATAGCTTGCGCTCATCTGCATCCAACAGCGCGTTGCGAGAACTCATGGCCAAGCCATCGTTTTCTCGCACGGTTGGGCAGGCAAGTATTTCAACAGGCCAACCTAGTTTACGCGTAACGTGCTGTATAACAGCAAGTTGTTGCCTGTCTTTCTTGCCAAAACAGGCCAAGTCAGGCTTAACCAAATGGAATAAACGCTCTATCACGTTCACGACCCCTTGGAAATGACCAGGCCGGGTAGGGCCTTCCAGCACGTTATCCAGCGTTCCTAGGTCATAAGTGACCATGTCGAAGTTGCCATATACGACGTCCACACTGGGTGCGAACAGCAGATCACAGCCGTTGGCAGCTAATAATTCCGCATCTGCCGTTAATTGACGCGGATAGCGTTCCAGGTCTTTGGGATCGTTAAATTGAGCTGGGTTAACGAACACGCTGGCTAGTACGTAGTTGCACCGTTTCTTAGCCTCCTGTACTAAGCTCATATGGCCCTCGTGCAGCGCACCAAGCGTAGGCACGAACCCAACGGTATCACCGCGACTACGGGCGGTGTTAACGCTTTTTGCGATTTCGGCTTGGGTTGTAACGATTTCCATGAAAATCAGGCTGGTTAAGGCAATCCGAAGGGCGGAAAGCTACGTTTTATGCTTGAAGATCCAATAAAAAAGCTATATTTTTGTAGCTCCTATAGCAAGTAACACACACCCGTAATTTTCATGAGTCTACAGAACGCGAAGGTCCTATACATCTCACAGCATATCACCCCTTTCCTTGAGGCAACAGAAATGAGTACAACGGCGAGGGAATTGCCACAAGGAATCTTGGAGTGCGGGAATGAGATCCGCGTTTTCATGCCCAAGTTCGGGTCGATCAACGAAAGGCGGCACCAGTTGCATGAGGTGATTCGCTTATCGGGAATGAATCTGATCATTGATGATACAGATCATGCGTTAATGATCAAAGTAGCCAGTATTCCTAGTGCGCGCATGCAGGTGTACTTCATTGATAACGAGGAATACTTCAAGCGCAAAGAGGTATTGCACGACAAGTCAGGCAAGTTCTTCAGCGACAACGACGAACGTGCGTTGTTCTTCTGCAGAGGCGCGTTGGAGACTGTTCGGAAACTAGGTTGGGTGCCAGATATTATCCATTGTCATGGTTGGATGTCTTCCTTCGTTCCTATGTTCGTGAAGCAATTATTCAACGACGACCCACACTTTGAGAACTCAAAGATCGTTGTGTCAGTGTACAACGAGGACAAAGAAGCCTTGGACAAGAAGCTGGTTAAGAAGTTGGCGAGTGAAGGATTTGATGGAGAAGTCTCAAAGATCCTTAAAACGGCGTCTACAGATTCGCTTTACCAGTTAGCTTTGGCGAATGCTGATGGCGTTGTTAAAGGAAGCCCGAAGCTTACCAAGAGTCTAGATAAGATCATCACCGATGCAAAACTGCCAACTATGGAGTTCGTCGAAGAAGAAGAGCGCGTTGAATCAAGCGCCGAATTCTACGCGTCCATTAATGAAGAGATCCCTGCTTGATCTTCTGTTGGATCCCATTTTTAAGTCCTTAGTACCTACCGCGTTTCGCTTAGTGGCGGGGCTGTGCATGATCGGTTTATTCGCTGCATGCGAAAAAACCGATGAGACCTTTGGTACGGACCTGCTGCCTGATGGTGAGGAACTCGGTGTGGTGGTGGTGGATACCGTTTCCTTGTTGGCTTTTACCATCCCTGATGATAGTTTAAGAACCAGCGGGTTGACCAGAAATATGTTAGGGTCTTATTTAGACCGGGACTTTGGAATGGTCAATGCTTCTATAGCTACGCAGATCTTGTTGAGTACGAACAATGTAGGAGCCGGTGTGAACCCCGCTGATCTGGTGCTGGATTCGATCGTATTGGCGATGGAATTCGATGAGTTCGGTTTTGGTTATGGCAATTTGGATCCGCAGACTTTTCGCGTTTACGAATTAGACACCTTGCTCGATGCAGATAGTTCATTCTTTAACATCAAGACCTTACCAACACTTGATCAGGATTTGGTGGAGTTTAAAGGGGACCTCATCCAACCGCGCCCACTTAATTCCGCCTTTGTGGGGGGCGATACCTTATTACCTCAACTGCGTATTCGCTTGGATGATGCCTTGGGCCAACGTTTCTTGGATCGCTGGGGCCAAGCTGAATTAGCTGATAATATCGCCTTTCTTGATTTCTTCAATGGCATCAAGATAGAGGTGGACAATAACAACATGACCCCATTCGAACGGGGTATACTGTATTTTGACCTGCTCGATGGAGATTCTAAGGTGACCCTCTATTACAGGGATCTCACGGATACCTCGGGAGCTCAACTCGATTTTGATTTTGTGATCAGTGCAAATGCCGCACGGTTTACAATGACCGAGTTCGACCACACGCAGGCTTTATCGCCAAT
>CAZPEQ010000229.1:0-4842 GCA_964585605.1 uncultured Weeksellaceae bacterium
TGTATGCGAAGAGCTTTTATCAGGCTTTCGTCTTCTTCTTTTTTGCCGCTGTCTTCTTGGTGGTTTTCGTTCGCTTCAATTGCGGTGTTTCTGAACTGCCGATATCGTCACCGAACAAGCCGTGTATTTCACCGTCAATGGCACTGATGATCTGTCCTAGGTCTTCCTGGCTTGTGGCAAAGTCGTTGTTGTCTACGTTAACGATCAAGAGTTTCCCTTTGTCGTAGGTATCGATCCATGTCTCGTATCGGTCGTTGAGCCTGCTGAGGTAATCAATGCTGATCGTAGTCTCATACTCACGCCCACGGTTTTGAATCTGCTCAACCAAGGTACTTGTACTTGCGCGGAGGTAGATCATCAAATCAGGCGCTTGCACATGCTTCTCCATGTTGCCGAACAAGCGGTGGTAGTTCTCAAAATCGCGCGAGGACATCAAGCCCATGGCGTGCAAGTTGGGAGCGAAGATGTGTGCATCTTCATAGATCGTACGATCCTGAATGACATCCCGGCCGCTCTTACGAATGTTGTCCACTTGCTCAAAACGACTATTCAAGAAGAAGATCTGTAGGTTGAACGACCAACGCTGCATGTCTTTATAAAAATCAAAGAGGTATGGGTTGTTATCCACCTCTTCCTTCTGCATGTCCCATCCGTAATGCTTGGATAAGAGCTTTGTCAATGTCGTTTTACCGGAACCGATGTTCCCTGAAATAGCTATGTGCATGGATTCTCTTCGCTTAGACCACGAAGTTAAGTTCTGTGGAGATCGCTCCCCCTGCATGTTTTTCACAAGCGAAACGCTGGATTGGAATACTTGTTAAGATCTTAACGCGTTAATGCATGAATTCCTTTTTCGGTCAAATAGAGAATTCGCGCTTCTTCCACCCGGATCGAGCGAAAGTCCTCATGAGGTATACTGATCTCATTGATCGTGAAATTTCTGGTGTTGTACTCATAGGCCTTGCCTTCCTTCATATAGAAAAGCGACTTATTGCGAAGCTGCAACCCACTAGCGCCCGTTATGGGTATCGTCTTCGCGTAGGTGCCGAACAGGTCAAAGACCAGAATGCCATTTTGCGGGTCGTTCAAGTACACCCAATTATCGTGTTCTACGATCTGCGTTGGTTCCAAGGAGAGTCCAAGCAGTTGATCCAATCGGCCTGATTCCAGTATTCTTTGCCATTGCTTGTTCACGCGGATCAACTGCATATCCAACTGGTCGTAAAGCCAAAAATGATTTTGGACCGAAGAAGCCACCAGGCTGATCTGCGGAAAGCCTATGCGATTCAACCAAACCAGATCTCCTTGCACACTCAACGTATTATCTAGAACGGCAAGCTGTTGCAACTCTTGTGAGTATAGCATGGGTTTCAGCGAGTAGAAGACATCCATCGAGTGAATCGTTCCAACGGTCTTGATACTGTTGCGCATCCAGAATTCTCCCGTCGTTCGATACAGCTCTATTTCGTCCTTATTGAGTACGTAAATATTACCCAACTCATCTGTAGTGAACGAAGTGAATTGACCCGCAATGAACGGCTCTGCAGGTTCCTCCTGGTTAAAGAGGATCCCTGCTACGAGCAAAAAGAAGAACGTTTTCATCATGCCATTTCGCTGACCAATAGGTCATCGAGGTAAGTACGGTCGTTGGCCAAACGGGGCACCTTATTCTGTCCGCCGAGCTTGCCTCGTTTCTTCATCCACGCATAGAACGTGCCAGAAGGGACCCTATGTACTAACGGACGCACTAAGGCCATATTTCCTGTTCGCTTGGCGTCGTAGTCTGAATTCAATTGGCGCAAAGTCTTATCCAAGGTATCGGTGAACAGGTCTAATGAACGGGGCTCTTCTTCAAACTCGAATACCCATTCATGCCCACCGCGGGCAGCATCATCCATGAAAACCGGGCCAGCGGTATACTCCCGCACAACGGCACCTGTTGCAGCACAGGCTTGTTGAAGTCCTTGGGTCACGTTATCCATGATCAACTCTTCTCCAAAAGCGTTGATGAAATATTGGGTCCTTCCTGTGATCTGGATCCGGTAGGGCGCCATACTGGTGAATTTGATCGTATCCCCAATAATGTAACGCCACAGGCCTGCATTGGTGCTGATTACCATGGCGTATTCTTCATCTTTCTTCACGTCGGCGATCGATACGGTATTTCGCTGGCCCTTCCTCCATGCTGACATGGGAATGAATTCGTAGAAAATGCCGTAGTCCAGCATGAGCAACATATCGTCACGCGTGTACGAGTCTTGAATGGCAAAGAACCCTTCGGAAGCGTTGTATGCTTCACTATATGACATGCCTTCCGGCTCAATGATGGCATTGAATTGCGCGCGATATGGTTTGAAACTTACGCCGCCATGCATATATAATTCCAAGCCCGGCCAAACCTCTTTGATGTTGGTCGTGCCCGTTAACTCAAGCACCCGCTTCAACAAGATCAAGGTCCAAGACGGCACACCGGACATGCCGCGTACATCTTCGCGTATGGCGCTGCGGGCCATCATGTCGATCTTCTTTTCGTAATTGTCCATCAAAGCAATCTCCTTTGACGGTGTTCGGCGTGCTTCTACCCAAAACGGCAGGTTGTGCATAATGATCGCGGATAGATCCCCGTGATAGGCATCACTGCGGAAATGTTCAACGGTGCTGGTCCCACCGATCATCAGGCTCTTGCCAGCGTAAAGTGCTGAATTCGGATGTTGGCCATAATGTGTTGCGATAACGTCCTTACCTACTTTATAATGGCAGTCTTCCAAGGCCTCACGGCTCACTGGAATGAACTTGCTGCGATTGCTGGTCGTGCCACTACTCTTCGCGAACCACTTAATGTCCGTATGCCAAAGCAGGTTTTGTTCCCCTTTTCTATTTCTATCTACATAAGGCTTCAGGTCGTCGTAATCCATCAAGGGTACCTGGCGGGTGTACTGCTCGTAGTTGTTTATTTCACCAAAACCAAAACGTTTGCCGTATTCGGTGTAACGTGCGTCTCGTACCAAACTCTGAAATACTTCCTCCTGGGCTTCACAAGGATTGCGCATGAAGAGGTCCATTTGCTGAAGCCGCTTCTTGATCAGAAAAGAGAATAAAGCGTTGACCGGTCTCATTGTGTTGAATAGGTGGGGACTGATGGTACCTATCTTAGCGAAATGTAATCATTTAGGTGGTGAAATACATGGGATCGGGTGTAATACGGAAAATGAAGACGGAATTGGCTGAACCTGTTCGCTATGAAATGCGGATGGGAGATGACTTGGTGCCGATCAACGAATTCGTTGGTAAGACCTTCGGCTTGCGCTTTACGGGTCAGTATTCATGTGTCTTGTGTGGCCGAGCCATGAAGAAACCTGCGCCGCAAGGCTCATGTTATCCTTGTTTTCGAAACGCGCCAGAGAACAGCCCGTGTATCATCAAGCCTGAATTGTGCGAAGCACATACTGGAGGAGGACGAGATCCGGAATGGGAAAAGGAACATCACCTTACACCGCATGTGGTTTACCTGTCTTTTACCGGAGCGGTGAAAGTTGGCGTTACCCGTGCAACGCAAGTACCTACGCGATGGATCGATCAAGGGGCTACGATGGCTGTGCCGATCGCCAGGGTTCCTTATAGGCAGTTGGCAGGCGCTATTGAAGTAAGCCTTAAGGAGCATTTGGCCGATAAGACTAATTGGCGCAATATGATCAAAGGTGTAGATGCGGATGCTTCCGTTTTGGAAGAGGCAAAAGCTCGTATTCCTGAGCTCCTGCCCGAAGCGTTGCAGGAATACCTCGTTGATGAAGAGATCACGCACATTCACTTTCCGGGTGAAGTGGTGTTACCTCAGGTGAAAAGCATTAAATTAGAGAAGGTCGAACAAGTAGAAGCCACCTTAATGGGTATCCGCGGGCAGTACTTGGTATGGGCCGATGGGCGTGTAATGAATGTTAGGAACCACAGCGGGTACCACCTTGAATTGATATGAGAAAGCTTCATTTGTTGTTGCTTGTGATTTCTTACGGATCATTTGGCCAGTTGCCAGTTGCTTTTGATATAGAGCGTAAAGCCGATATGCCTATGCGAACGGCCAACAATGCGGTAGTAGGTGCAGTGGTCAATGGGAATAGCTATGCCTATTCGTTTTGTGGAATTGATACATCCTTGACGAATTCGGGTATACACCTCAAGTCCTTTAAGTATGATGTTGCTAATGACCAATGGGCTTTACTACCTGATGTGCCCGATACACTGGGTAAGATCGCGGCATCAGCTTCCTTAGTCGGTGATATTATTTATGTAATTGGTGGGTATTACGTGTTTAACGGATCGCCTTTTGAACTCTCGTCAAACAAAGTGCATCGTTTTGATACACAGACCGATTCTTGGTTGAGTGATGGTGCGAATATTCCGATTGAAATTGACGATCAAGTGCAGGTCGTGTGGAATGACAGTTTGATATACGTTGTAACGGGCTGGAGTAATACCGCTAACGTTCCTGCCGTGCAGATCTACGATCCTGCCAATGACAATTGGTTAAGTGGTACGCCAGTTCCTAATACGGTTGCGTATAATGCCTTTGGTGCGTCGGGAACCATAGTCGGTGATACTATTTATTACTACGGAGGAGCATCCTCATCGGGATTCAATTTTCCTGCGCTGAATAGATTACGCAAGGGCGCGATCGATCCGAACGACCCAACGCAGATAACCTGGTCTGAAACGAACCAAACTCCGGGCACACTCTACCGCCCAGGTGCCTTTAACGTGTGGGGTGCCGCACATTGGATAGGTGGATCCGCCACAAGTTACAATTTTGACGCATTGGCGTATAACGGAAGTGGGGTTGTTTCTCCT
>CAZPEQ010000230.1:0-4838 GCA_964585605.1 uncultured Weeksellaceae bacterium
TCAATGCATGATCATCGAAGTTCTCGTCATCTCCGGAACTAAGACCGGCGTCAATAGTTACTGGGCCGTTTAACTGCGATGAAGAGTTGGCGGTAAAATCACCATCAACATGCAGTTCTCCGGATACATCTGCCTGGGCTCCCTGCACAAAAAGAGAACCCGCTACCGTAGCACTTTGCCCAACGTTCAGGGTTCCTGTCAAGTTTGTGGGGCTTCCGTTGGTTACAGTCAAATCGCTGTTCAACGTACTTGCTCCATCTACATCTAGTGTTCCAGTAGCGGTGATATTGCGGTGGTATACATACGGGACGAATAGCAATTCCTGCTCGCTGAACGCAACGAACGGCTGAGCGTTCTGGCTAATCTCCACAACTAATTGCTTGGGAGTTCCATCCCAATCAATTTGGTCAAAAGCCAATGGGCTGTTGCTGGTTTGCACACCTTGACCAATGATCACGTTGATCATGCCGAACTTATCGGTCTGGGTCAACTGCGTTTCTTGATAATCGAAATTACCCGAAGTATGCACGATGCTGAATCTGATCTCAATTTCAGCCTCTGATAAAGCGGCTCCCGTAATGTCAACTCCCGGTATTTCGGTAGGTTCATCACTGATTATCACCGCTTGGTAACTAAGTCCGTCGGTTTGCGACCATAGTAATGTGGCGAATAGAAGTGTCAGGAGAGATGTAATCGAACGTTTCATGGTAACGAGTTGAATTGATGATCTTAGTTTATCGGAGCTTTCTTTCATGGCAGTACCTGCAATTGCTCAAATTCCAAAGGAGTCCGATAGAAAACGTGCCCGCATTCAGAATCAGAGACTCTGAATCAGATGTACCTCCAATGGGATTGCCTCGGCCATAGGAATAGCGCATGGTAACCACTGCCTTTTCATCGGTACAGTAATTCAAACCCACTGTTCCGCGCAGGAACAGGAATGGTCTGTCGAATTGCTCTACACCACGGAGGTCGAACAGCTCGTCGTTGATGGTTTGTGTGCCACCGGTCATGACCTGTGGTTCTGCGGCTACGCGCACCAGCGCCGCAAATCCTTTTTTTCTGAACACTTCAGCATCCACACCTACGCCTATTCCTACGTATTGCACATCCCAGGAATACCGGGCTTGAAGTGTTTCATTACTTCCTTCTGTGCCGTAATGGTTAAAAAGGAGGTTGCCGGAATAAAAAATGCGGTCGGTTAAAGGACGCCGATAACCAAGAGAGAAGGTGACATTAGCTCTTGGAAATAAATTCTCTAAGGTTGCTCCGTTGGAATCTTGGTAGTCGAAGTTTGTGGTAGTACGTCCTACTTCTGCCACGATCTGCTGGGCCAGGCCTGTGTTGATCGAGCCCAAGGTCAAAAGTGCGAACACGGCTAAATGGGTTAGTGTTTTCATTGTCTTTGCAGATTAGCGGTATAGGAGCGGTTGCCCACTCGAAGTTGAAGGACGTAGCTGCCTGCCGGTAGGGCACCGATCGGCACGTATGCCTGTATTTGCGGCATGAATGTGTGTTCAAACACCAGCCTTCCGGTTATATCGAATAGCTGCAATTCACTTTGGTCTTCTAATGCTTCCTCGAATTGCAGGTTGAATCCACGGTTGAATGGATTCGGGTAAACATGCACGTTGAGTAGTGTCTCTTCCTGCACCGCACGAGGGCCAGCTGGTGCCTGTATGAACCCTTGTCTTAGCTGCGTGTCTGCAGCAGTGAAAGTGCCAATAACACTAGCTTGGCCAATACTTTGTTGAACGAGGTAAGTTTGGTCGTTAATCGAAAAAGAGGAGGTGGTTCCTGCAGCTCCAACCGTTTGGCGCAACAGAGTAGCCTGCTGCGCGTGCACATTTTGTCCTAGCAATACCCCAAGACATAAGAACACCTTAGTAGCAGATAGGAGTTTGAAAAGAGGCCATTTTTTCATCGGCCTCAAACCTAGCCGACGAGCTTACGGAAGGCTATTTATAAGAGTGGACAAAGCGTTCCTGTAGGGTGGACAAGAGGTGGACAAAGCTGCAAGTGCCTGATAGTCAGAATTTTGAAATTCTGCTATACGAAGGAGCTATCATCAGGAATAGTTGATTCCTTAATCTTCTTTTTACCCAATAACCAGCCCAAGTAGCCCATTGGCAGGTAGGCCCCGATTAGATCAATTGCAGAGAAGGGCATGGGGAATTCCAATAGATATGCCATTCCCGTACCGCCCAGTAGAAAGAATCCCCCCACGACTAAGGCAAAGGTTTTTTGATGTGTGGCGCAGATTTTAACGGCGAGAAAGGCACCCACTAGCGTTCCAAGGGCATGAGCTAAAAAAGGAGCCATCCAATCCTTCCAACCCATCAAGGGTAGGTTTTCTTTCATTACCTCGATCATTTCCATGAAGGAGGCTCCCTCTGCTGGAATTGCCGCTCCGTCAGGTAAGGGTATCAGCGCAGAGCTGATAGCAACAATACTTCCATTCACGATATTCCCAATGATCAGACCCGCGACAAGGCCTGAAATATTTTTAAGGACTGGATTCATTGTACTTCGGTTTGACGACCAATGTAGTAAGTAACGGTAAATCAACTGAATAGGGAAAGCTCTTCGATCTTGATCATTTCTCCGATCAACCGGAAGCTATCTTCGCGTAATGGCTGGCAACTTCATTGGCACGATCTTCAAACTAAGCACATTTGGCGAGTCTCATGGTCGTGCAATAGGGGGCGTACTGGATGGGTGTCCGGCCGGTTTGGAGATTGACTTAGTCGCCGTTCAGAAAGAGTTAGATAGGCGCAGACCAGGAAGTACGAGTTTAGGAACAACACGCACTGAAAGCGATACCGTGGAATTCTTGAGTGGAATTCTTGACGGTAAGACCTTGGGAACACCTATTGGGTTCATAATCAAGAACAAGGACCAGCGCAACATGGACTATGATGCGTTGAAGAATGTCTATCGCCCAGGGCATGCCGACCGGACGTGGGAGCAGAAATACGGTATTCGAGATCATAGAGGAGGCGGTAGGAGCAGTGCGCGAGAAACCGCTTGCCGAGTAGTTGGTGGTGCTATCGCGCGGCAACTTCTTGGACATTACGACATCTCCGTCAATGCCTATGTTTCGCAAGTGCATGAATTAGACTTGAGCAAAACCTATGATCAACTTGACCTGACAACCACTTTTGACAACCCCGTTCGCTGCCCTGACAGTGAAACGGCTCAGGCCATGCAGGACTTGATTGAAGGAGCGCGCGAAGAGAAAGACTCATTGGGTGGTTGTATCTCAGTCGTTGCCCAGAACATGCCTGCGGGTTTAGGAGAACCCGTATTCGATAAGCTACATGCTGACTTGGGCAAAGCACTCTTCAGTATCAATGCGGTGAAGGGTGTTGAATTCGGTAACGGGTTCAACTCCACACGCAAGAAAGGAAGTGAGAATAACGATGCATACGAAAGCCGCGAAGGACAGATTAGGACCACTAGTAATACGGCAGGTGGTTTTCATGGCGGTCTTAGCAATGGGGAGGACATTGTTGCACGCATTGCATTCAAACCCGTTTCCACAATAGGAAAGGAGCAGAAGACCGTTAACAAACAAGGAGAGGCAATTACCCTTGCAGCAGAAGGTCGGCATGACCCCTGTGTATTACCCCGAGCGGTGCCTATTGTTGAAGCCATGGTTTGCTTAACCTTGGCTGACCACCTTTTACGAAACAGAATAGCTAGATTATGAATGCATTGAGAAAGATTCCCTTAAGTGTACAAGTGGTCATTGGGTTGATCCTCGGGATCGCTTGGTCGATTTTGGGAGCGAAGTATGGCTGGAGTGCGTTCACGAAAGATTGGATCACCCCTTTTGGAGATATTTTCATTCGCTTACTTAAAATGATCGCCGTGCCCCTGGTCATGTTCTCTGTCATTGCCGGGGTATCTAGTTTAAGCGATACGAGTAAGTTGGGTAGCTTGGGTGGAAGAACGCTCATTACCTATCTGTTGACGACACTTACCGCAGTCACTGTTGGTTTGGTCGTGGTCAATTTGATCGGCCCAGGTTTGTCGATCGCAGATGAAAATCGCTTAGAGAATCGAATTGCTTACGAACTCTGGGTCCAAAGTGACGAGGATGTCAAGGTACCTGCTGACGGACAATGGATCATGAATGATCCTGCTAATGCTGCGTTAGTTGCGAAAGTGAGTAAAGCACAAGAAGGTGTGGAGATAGATCCTGTCGTAGCAGAAAAATTGGCTAATGCGAGAAAAAACGCAGAGGCTGGCCCGCTGCAGCCGTTGGTGGACGTCTTTCCGAGTAATATTATTTCTGCCATCGCCAATAATGATATGCTCCCGATCATTTTCTTCTCCATCTTTTTTGGTTTGATGTTAGTCATGATTCCAGGGGAAAAGGCGCAACCCGTCATTGCATTGGTCAATGGCTTGAATGAAGTGTTCATGAAAATGGTGGATGTGATCATGAAAGCAATGCCCTTTTTTGTGTTCGCGCTGATGGCGGGTGTAATGGCGAAGCTAGCGGGAGACGACCTGAATAAGGTGAAAGAGATTTTTGCGAGCTTGGCTTGGTATAGTTTCTGTGTGGTGTTAGGTCTCGGGCTGATTGTATTCGCGATTTATCCCGCTGTACTCAGTTTCTTTATGAAGCGCTCAGTTTTTGGCAAGTTTTTAAAGGCCATATACCCCGCACAACTGACAGCTTTCACAACAAGTAGTAGTGTTGCCACCTTACCGATGACTATGGAATGTGTTGAAGAGAATATTGGGGTTAGTCGAACCACAACGAGTTTTGTCTTGCCTATTGGCGCAACGGTGAATATGGACGGTACGAGTCTGTATCAAGCTGTGGC
>CAZPEQ010000231.1:0-4833 GCA_964585605.1 uncultured Weeksellaceae bacterium
TCACTGCTTGTATATCCGCCTTTGTCATTTCCAAGAGCTTATCTGATAATCGTGCCAAGACACCTGTACAAAGTTAGAAAACAACTCGCTGCCGCCCCCAAGTGTTCAATCTGTTGATTTTAGCAGTACGCCAAACATCTTGGTTGATTTGCCTTCAATCCCGCCCCTCACTTCTTCCGCCTACTCAACCGCCGCTCGGGGTCTTCATGGAAAAAGTAACGGATATCAAGAGTCAGGTAGCTGTTGTTCAAGGGTGTTTGAAACTCATTGATGCCGCCAGACGGATCCAACCAGATCAACTGGCCAACGGTGTTCTCCCGAAACGGACGGTGCAGCGACGCACCGAGGTAGAATATCCCGGACTTATCTGTACGGTATTCCACACCCACATTACCCTCAACGGCAACATGTAAATACCTACTGGCTACAAAGGCTTGGGCGTCTATTTGCGTGCCCGCTACGTTAGAAGGATAGAGGTCAAACGAAAAACCCAATGCATTGTTCATGTAAAAACGCTCACTCAAGCGAATGTACACTAGCCCACGAATGGGTATCTCATAAGAGATCAAGCGCACAAAACTAGATGCAGAGAAATTGGCCGTATCGTTGTTCACCTCCCAGTCCAAGCGGCGGCGTACCTGATTGATCCCTGTCTCCAAGGTGATCAGCTTCGTAAGTCCTGTACGCACGCTCATGCCAAAGGTGCGGCCACCTGTCAGCCGGAATGATCCGGATAAGATGTCCTCTCCTTGGTGATTGAGTTCGGTTAAGGGTTCAAAAAAATCTAGGGGAATGATCGGCTTGATCTGCATGCCAAAAGTCGTTACCCCTTGTTGCGCAAAAAGACCAAATGGAAGTAATAAAAACGCGAGCAAGAAGCACTTCAATACGCGTTCACCATTAGTTGCTGTCCTACGCGTAGGTACTTCCTTCGTGATATGCCATTGAGTTCGCATAAGCGCCCGATCGTTGTTCCATATTGTTGGGCGATACCGTAAAGATGGTCACCATTTTTGACAACATGCATTTTTGTGCCTTTAGGATAGCTGGCATAAGCCCAACGCGTCTTCCGCAACACTAGTGTATCACAGACCAGATCATTTTCTTGCCAAGATATAAGGTGAGAAGGGTCTAATGGAATGCCTTTGAACCGCACCTCGAAATGCAGATGACTACCTGTACTGTGCCCAGAACTGCCTCCAAGCCCAACCACATCACCCGCTCTAACGGTATCACCCACCTTGCATTTATAGCGGTGCAGGTGCGCATAGAAAGTCTCTAACCCGTTGTGGTGGCGCACAATAACTAGTCTCCCCCACCCTCCTGCATAGCCTGCAAAGCGTACTTCACCAGAGAAAGCGGAGTGTACAGGATCCCAAACTTCCAGGTCAATATCAATGCCGTTATGATTGCGCCCATCACGCCAGCCATAATTGGAGGTTACGACCCCTTCTATTGGCATGCTAAACCCGCCTTTTCGGCGGGCATCTGTCAATTTTAGCATCAAGGTGGTGTCCTTTGCTGACAAATCACTGCCGTAACATTTGGGACTTACCGTATTCCACGCACCGCCATAAACATGGTCAGCGGGGTGTGGCCCATCTGTTTCCCAAGGCACAGTGATCAGGTGATCGGTATTGAAATGCACATTGGCATAGCTCATATACAAGTTCACCTCATTGATCAACGCATACGGAACGGTGTCTTGCTCAAACAAGCTATCGATCAAGGAGATCATCTGGGTTTGATCAAGCTTGCGGATCTTGGAATACAATTGGATCTCGCTAATGAGTGCCATTGGCGTGTTATCCAAACTGACCAAGGAATCCATCAACACGGCAAGCTCATCATCTGACAGGGCTTCTCGCCGGTCGAACAACTGGTGTTCACCATACATGACCACGGCAGTTACCGTGTCTTTCCCATTAGGGTCATGTACCGCGCTTCCACAAACGGAACACGCCATGCCCCAAGTGGACAGCATCATGAAAAAGCCGAATATTAAAGATCGTATAGTCAAATCCTTGCCAGATTCAATGCCTGTATACGGGTAAACGTTGATTTTGTTGCTAGATAGATTTGAAGTAACCAATAAGGGCAATGGTCATGATCGTAAAAAAGAACACGACCAAAAACCACCGCCAGAACGCACTTGCAATAAAGGGCTTACGCGATTGACCTAAGGCAAAGTAATTCAGTTTTTCTGCACGGGTGAAATACCGCTTATGAACACCCACCATAAACGGTGGCCCCTCGATCAGATCAGACTCCGATCCGATCTGCTCCTTGTTCAACAGGTCGATCATAGCCTGCGCTTGTTCCGTTGTGGCGTAACGAAAAACCAACCAACTTGCTTGGGTGGGGTGCTCACTGAAATTGGTTAGGTCGATCAGGCTCATTCTTCGATCCACTCCACATGCTCAGGCAAGGGACTGCGATAACCTTTGGGCCAATCGATGGCCGGGTAACCAATGTAGAAGAAGCCCAAGCAACGGTCTTCTTCTTGTAGGCCTAAGAAGGTTTTCACTTCTTGCGTATTCATGATCGACGGTGTGGCCCAAAACGCGCCTAGACCGTATGCCGTGCAGGTCAGGTGCATGTTCTGCACCCCGCAGGCTACCGCCAAAATTTCATCCAACTCGGTGATCTTTCTACTCTCCTGCCGTTTCATGCAAATGGCGATAGTCACTGAGCTCTTCAACACGTTATTCCTCAGCTTGTCGAACTTGCGGGGCAGGAAAAGTTCAGGTGCCGTTTCCGCTTTGTACGCACTTCCTAAGGTGTCTGCCAGGCGCGGCCTTCCGTCTCCCATAAAAACGGTGTACGACCAAGGTTGGGTCATGCCGTGATTGGGCGCCCACGTGGCATTCGACAAAATGCGCTCCAGCATGTCTTTCTGCACAGTCCTGTCGGTAAAGTCTTTCGGTTTTACCGTTCGCCTCTCGCGGATCAACTCGCTTATCTCACTCACACTGTATTTCATGCGGGTTAACCGAAGTAGGCAGGTTCGTTACCGGGAATCCATTTGATGTTACACCCCATACTTGGGCGCTGATCACTTAACGCACCCTCCCCATTCAACAAGGCATCCAGTGCGCGTTTCATGTCAACACCTGTAACGGGTTCTGTATTTCCTGGTCTAGAACCATCCAGTTGGCCGCGGTACACGCAACTGTCTTGGCCATCATAAATAAAGAAGTCCGGTGTGCAAGCCGCTTCGTAGGCCTTGGCTACAGATTGGTCTTCATCGAACAAGTAGGGGAACGGGAAGTCCATCGCTTCAGCCAATTCTTTCATTTTGTCCGGGCTATCAGCAGGATGTGAAGCCACACTGTTGGAACTGATCGCGATGAAGTTCACCCCTTTGGCTTGGTACTCTCGTCCCAATTCCACCAATTTTTCGCGCACATGAACAACGAACGGACAATGGTTGCAAATGAACATCACCACGGTCCCTTTCTCTCCAGAAAGCGCTGTGAATGAACGTGTTTCTCCTGTAACGACGTCAAGCAGTTCGAACGCTGGTGCTTGGGCGCCCAAGCCTTCTTGAATGGTATAGGTCAATGACATACTACTCGTTTTTGTTAAGCGTTGCAAATGTACCCTGCTTACGCGTTCAAAAAATGAACCAAGAAGGACTCAGAACGTTACCTTAGAACCATGCACGGACACCGTTTCCATGAGTTTATTCCTATTGCGGATAACAGAACCCCTTTCGAAAAGCTCTTACCGCTCTTTTTAGAGCTGCTGCTGCACACTAGCGGCGACGTGGAAGAAGCACTTGATTGGATGAAGGAAGTGGACAAGGAACACCAGCTGTTCACGGACGAATACTCCTTTGATGATTTCGTAAACGACCTGAAGGAGAAAGGAATACTTGGCGATGGCCCCAGAAAGGGCGGCAAGACACCGTTGACGGCGAAGACCGAGAAACTCCTGCGCAAGAGAGCACTAGATCAGGTCTTCGGTAAATTGAAGAAAAGCAATGACGGCAACCACGGCATGCGGCAAACGGGTCGTGGTGATGAGCTATCAACCGATCGCCGCAACTTTAGGTTTGGGGACAAGCGGGAGCAGATCGATTTTAATGCCTCTATCCGTAACGCGCAAAAACGCAGTGGCCGAGGCTCGCTGCACATGACCGAGGAAGACCTCGTCGTTACCCAAACCGAGCACAAGAACAATGTGGCCACGGTGTTGATGCTAGACATTAGTCACTCCATGATCTTGTACGGAGAAGACCGCATTACACCTGCCAAGAAAGTGGCGATGGCCTTGGCCGAATTGATTCATGTACGTTACCCTAAGGACACATTGGATATTGTCGTATTCGGTAACGATGCGTGGCGCGTTGAGCTCAAGGACCTGCCCTACTTACAGGTTGGCCCATTCCATACGAACACCGTTGCCGGTATTGAGCTATCTATGGATATCCTGCGCCGCAGGAAAACCAGCAACAAACGAATCGTTATGATCACGGATGGCAAACCAAGTTGCTTGAAAGAGCGGGGGGAATATTATATGAACTCCTTTGGTCTGGATCCACGTATTGTAGGCAAGACTCTGAACGCCGCTGCGCAGTGCAGAAGGTTGGGCATACCGATCACCACGTTCATGATCGCGCAAGATCCTTACCTGCAACGTTTCATTGAAGATTTTACGGAAGTGAATCAAGGGAAAGCATTTTACACGGGATTAAATGGCTTGGCCGATATGGTTTTTCGCGACCACCAGAAAGGAAGGAGAGCGTAGTTGAAAGGAGAAAGAGAAAGTTGAAAAGGGAAAACTGAAACAGGAAAGAGTTAATGGTTAGTCGTTAATGACAATAAGCGC
>CAZPEQ010000232.1:0-4827 GCA_964585605.1 uncultured Weeksellaceae bacterium
ATGTTCATTTTCGTTGATCAGTTTGATGTAACGATGAACGTACTTTCCCTATTTGGGATGATCATTGTGATCGGTATACTGGTGGATGATGGGATTATCATCGCGGAGAATATTTACGCGCATTACGAACAAGGAAAGAACCGCATGAACGCTGCCATCGATGGTACGATGGAGGTGCTTCCTGCGATCGTGTCAGCGGTGACCACGACCATTTTGGCCTTTGGCATGTTCCTGTTCTTAGATGGTCGTATTGGTGCTTTCTTCGGAGAGGTGGGCATCGTTGTGTTTCTAACACTTGCCGTGTCCTTGGTTGAAGCGTTGGTTTTATTGCCTTCGCATGTGGCGCATTCCAAAGTACTAACTCCTAGTCAAAAAGAATATGCGTTCAACAAATGGTCGCATAAACGGTTAGTGCACTTTCGAGAGAACGTGTACGTGCCTGTCTTGAAATTCACCTTGAACAACATGTTCATTGGCTTCGCTGTGATCATTGCCTTAGTATTGATCACGGTTGGAGGCATCAAGGGCGGCTATATCAAAGGCGACTTTTTCCCGCCAACGGCTAGTGAACGAATCAGCATTCAATTGAACCTTCCTGAAGGGAGTACGGAGGTGCTAACCGCTGAGCTGATCGACAGGATCGAACGCGAGTCGTGGGCCATGAACAAGGCCTATGTTGATAGTACGGGCAAGGATTCCTTGGTCTTGAATATTGTGAAAGAATTGGGGCCTTCAACATCGTCAGCCAACCTTACCTTGAATCTGATATCTGCGGAGAATAACCCGTACTCCGCTGCGGAGATCGCTGCTTTCATCAGTGATCGGGTTGGGGAAGTGCCCGAGGCAGAGAGTGTTATTTACACCGATGGCACCAGCATTTCCGGTAAGAATGTGAAGATATCGATCTTAAGTTCTGACATAACGGCATTGAAGCAGGCGAAGAAAGAAATTCGCACGGGCTTGTACGAAAGTGGTTTGGTTCGTGACATCGAAGACAACGACCCGCAGGGCATCAAGGAGATCAAACTTACGCTAACGGATAAGGCGTATTTGTTGGGCTATACCTTGGACGATGTGATCTCTCAAGTGCGCAGTGGATTCTTCGGTATACAGGCGCAGCGCTTCCAACGGGGTGAAGATGAGGTGATCGTATGGGTACGCTACGAACGAGCGGGACGTTCGTCTATCAGCGACCTGGACCGTATGCGTGTGGTTAACGCGCGAGGAGATCGCGTACCCTTGTCAGAGATCGCGAACTACACCATTGCACGGGGAGAGGTAAGTATAAACCATTTGAATGGCCAACGCGAAATTCGCATTGATGCAAATAGAAAAGACCCCACTGCTTCATCTGCAGAGGTGAATGCAGAATTGATCAAGACGGTCGTTGAACCGGTATTAGAAAAGTATCCGCAGGTCTCCCGGTTGAACGATGGTGGAAATCGAGAAGCGCAGAAGCTGGTCGTTTCACTAGGCGATGTAGGTCCTATTATCCTGATCCTGATCTATATCGTGATCGCCTTTACATTCCGATCCTATAGCCAACCGATCATTTTGTTGCTCATGGTACCGTTCACCTTTATCGCGGTTTCATGGGGGCATTATATACACGGCTTCCCGGTCAATATCCTTTCGGCTTTGGGCATCATTGCGTTGATCGGTATTGTCGTCAACGATGGGCTGGTGTTCATTGCTATGTACAATAAGTTCCTCAAGCAAGGCATGGCGTTTAAAGAGGCCTTGATCGAAGCGGGAAGGAGTCGTTTTCGGGCCATTTTCTTAACCTCGGTCACCACGGTTGCTGGTCTAGCGCCACTTATGTTGGAAACAAGCAGGAACGCAAAATTCTTGATCCCAATGGCCATTGCCATTTCCTATGGCATCGCTTTCGGCACGCTGCTCACCTTGATCTTCTTGCCCATGTTATTGTCTTGCAGTAATTGGCTCAAATTTTACCTGTCCTGGCTTTGGGAAGGAGAAAAACCCGTACGCCGACAGTTGGAAAGAGCGGTCAAAGAACAGCGTGATGAGGCACTTGCAGTGAACTTGGGCAAGGCGGTATCAGGCCCAATAGAACCCGAAAATGAAGTATAAAATGAACAGGTTCTCCCGATTCTCGATTTATGCGATCCTGGTAGCAATGTTCTTCTTGCATGTTGATGTTAGCGCACAGAAACTCAGCAAAGAGGATGCGCTGAAATTGGCACTTGCCCATAACTACGACATACAGATCGCTGAGAATAATACAAGCGCTGCCGCGATCAATGCGAGCCGAAGTAACGCAGGTTTCTTGCCCACGGTGAATGTTGGTGGTGGGGTTGATTTCAGCAGCACCACAAGTGATCTTGTTTTTCGCACAGGAGAGGAAGCTCGGTTTGAGAACGCCTCAACCGTTGCATATAACGGCGCGTTGAACGTCAATTACGTACTCTTCGATGGTTTGGGCCGCAAGTACAACTACCAGGCGTTACAGGAGCAATTTCACTTGACCGAATTGCAAGCAAGACAGGTCATCGAAGGAACCCTGGTGCAGGTGGAACAGCAGTACCACTTGATCGCTGAATTGGCTGCGAACGCCAACGTACAATTGCGCACGCTTTCGGTATCAAGAGATCGTGTGAAACGGGCTCAATACAGCATGGAGTATGGGCAAGGTACTGGGTTAGATGTCTTGAACGCTGAAGTGGATTTGAATACAGATAGTATTGCTTACTTGAACTTGGTGCAACAATTAGCGAATGCAAAACGCGACCTGAACTTGTTCATCGGCAGAGATGTTGCTATTGACTTCGAGGTGGACACAACGGTTGCTTTTGAACTCTTGCCGGATGTACTGGTCTTGGAGCAAGAAGCCTTGGCGAATAATGTACTGATACAACAGGCTTCCGCCAGCGAGATGGTCAGCACGTTGATGGGGAAAAGAAGCCGCAGTGCTTACCTGCCTTCCGTGTCAGCAAATGGCAGCTATGTATGGAGCTTCAGTGACTTTGGGTTTAACCCGAACTTTCAGTCAATACAGAATCTTGGCCCTGCGGGAGGGCTTACACTGAGCTGGAATATTTTCGATGGCGGTGCAACCAGCAATGCGGTGAAGAATGCTCAGATCGGTATTGAAACGGCACGCGTGGCGAAAGCCCAACAGGAGCAAACGGTGCGACGTGAGTTGTTCAACGCCTATGAGAGTCACCGCACCGCGCTGTTCGTATTGGAGGTGCAACGACATAATTTGCGAACCAACGAACGCAACTTTGCGCGCAGTGAGGAACAGTTCCGATCCGGGCAGATCACATCCATTGAATACCGCCAAGCACAGGTGAACTTGGCCAACGCGGCCTCCACGTCCAATACCGCCAAGTATGCAGCTAAGAACGCGGAACTGCAGGTGCGATCAATAGCAGGTCGGTTGTTGCAATAACCTCCCTTGTTTATAAATGCCCTGTGCTAGTCGAGTGCGTGTGACTTGCATGCACGGCACCAGTCAAATGGAGAACACTTAGTAACTTTCTAAGGTGTTTGATCCGGCACCCCGTCCTTTTGTAGCAAACAAATTTTGCCGCAGTGTCATGCCAATATTCAGGTTCGAGGTGTTGGCGTCGGAATCAGCTAGTGAACCCATCCTGTACCCTATGCGAGGTACTAGATATAAGGAGTTTGTAATATGATGGTTTACGCCTGCGCTCACGCCGAAGTTGGTAAACCCTTGCGAGGAATTAGTCGATTGGCCGCCAAACTCACTGGTCGCACCGAAGGATCCGAATTCAAATTCTGCCGAAAGGAAAACATTGTTCAGCTTTTCAGCGCCGATTAATCCTAGATGCGCTTGAGCACCTACGGTCACCCCAAATTCACTGCTAGACTGGGAGTCATCTGAGTCCTGAAAAGAACGACCTTCTCTATCATAATCTACGCCGAATAGTATAGCAAGATCGTTAAGGAGATAGAATCCGAATCCTGCAGCAAGCTCGGCAGCACTCTTGTTGCTTGTTGCCTCAAATTCTCCTCCTCCTACTAAGTCGAAGGTGGATCTCACTGATCCAAAGCCGAGCCCAAATCGAGAATCACCGTCAACGAAAGCTGCTCCCTTATCGGTCTTACCTAGCCGATAGTCAGGGCCATAATCTCTATGGAAAAAATCAATTTCACCGCAGCCGGCTGCTCCGATCAGGTTTGCGCTTAAGCCGAGCACACTACAGAGCTCATTTCCTCCCTCGAAGGAAGTGTTGTCGACTGTGTACTCCAGACCGGTGTAAACAATGGCCTCAGCAACATCTGTGTATTTGCCTATCTCAACGCCATAGGTTAGTGTGTTGTCGGTTTGATCGAACTGTAAATTATCGCCTTCTTCCTTAAAACTGTTGGTTCCATAACCAACGGTAACACCACCATATACAGTCTTATCGAGGAAGTCAAGTTGACGCAATACGCCAGCGTTTACATTGGCTGCGAATAGGGTGTTACGGGGCCCATTGAGCACTTCAATTTCGCTCACTTGGTTAACTAATTCCAGGTTGCCAACGAGAATCGTTTTATCTGCGATCGGCGCACCAATGCCCCGCAAACGTATCGATTGGCTGGAGTTGCTGCTAAGTTGGTTCCCATCAGAACGGCTTCCCCCAAAAGAAAGATCGATCGAGCTGGATAGGTCGCTTTGCCAACTACCGAGATCACCGAGCTGGTCTGCGTTGATCGCTGTAATGGATATAGGTACGTCCTGTACTCCCTCTTTTCGTTGGGCGGTTACGGCGATACTGGTGGTCATAAAGAACAGGAGTGCCCAAAACGGGGCCGTGTTAAGTCGTGTGTTCATTGGTTGAAGTGATGGTTTGG
>CAZPEQ010000233.1:0-4821 GCA_964585605.1 uncultured Weeksellaceae bacterium
CTTTGCCAGTTACCTCAGCGAGGTAACCACCAAGATCTACCGCAGCAAAATGGATGGCAGTGGTCGCACACAAATCGAGTTACCCGATATCGGGAGTGCTGGTGGTTTTGGCGGTAAACGTGATGACACTTATGCCTTCTATGGTTTCAGTTCATTCACAGACCCCGGCTCTTCCTATAAGTACGATTACGCCACCGGTAACAGCGAGGTTTACTACCGTCCTGAATTGAAATTCAACCCGAACGATTTTGAAACCAAGCAGGTCAAGTACCCGAGCAAAGATGGTACGGAAGTACCCATGTTCATTGTGACCAAAAAAGGCACCAAGCTCGACGGCACGAACCCTACCCTGCTTTACGGTTATGGAGGATTCAATGTGAACCTGAGTCCCCGTTTCAGCACCAGTCGTATCATTTTGCTAGAACAAGGCGGTATTTACGTTCAGGCCAATTTGCGCGGAGGTGGCGAGTATGGCGAAGAATGGCACGAGGCGGGTATGCTGGACAAAAAGCAAAATGTATTTGACGACTTTATAGCTGCTGCCGAGTACCTGATCAAGAACCAGTATACCTCAAGCGAACAGTTGGCTATACAAGGAGGGTCTAATGGCGGGTTGCTCGTTGGTGCATGTATGACCCAGCGCCCTGACCTGTTCGCGGTCGCACTGCCAGCCGTTGGCGTTATGGACATGCTGCGTTACCACAAATTCAGTGCAGGTTTTGGTTGGATTCCAGAATATGGGTGTGCGGATAGCAGCCAGACCGAGTTCAATTACCTACACGCATACTCGCCCTACCACAACCTCAAAGAAGGTGTCGACTATCCAGCTACTATGGTTACCACGGCTGATCATGACGATCGCGTTGTGCCCGCGCATAGTTTCAAGTTTGCTGCGCAATTGCAACAAAGTCATGCAGGTAACGCTCCTGTACTTATCCGTGTAGATGTAAATGCCGGACATGGTGCCGGAAAACCTACCCACATGATCATCGATGAGCAGGCTGACATTTGGAGCTTCGTATTCATGAATACAGGATTCGAACCCACTTACTAAAGTGCTTCGCAATCGGTAATAACTCGATCACAGGTGTTGATTCTTATTTAGCTATTATTGCAGAAGAGAGCAATGAAGAACGTGCAAGAGATGGAGGCGATCAGACACGACTGGGATATCAGTGAACTTACGGAGATCTACAGTAGACCTTTCTTGAGCTTAGTTTACGATGCAGCTACTGTGCACCGTACCTATCATGACCCACGTGAGGTCCAGGTGAGCAGCCTGGTGTCGATCAAGACGGGTGGCTGTAGTGAGGATTGTGCCTACTGTCCGCAAGCAGCCCGTTACCACACGGATGTAAAAGTGCATAAGCTCCTTGAAGTCGAAGAGGTAAAACAACGCGCTGAACGCGCTAAAGCAGGTGGCGCTTCGCGCATGTGTTTGGGGGCCGCGTGGCGATCCGTCCGAGATAACCGCGACTTTGACAAGGTCTTGGATATGGTGAAGACCATTAACAGCATGGACATGGAGGTATGCTGCACCTTGGGTATGCTCAATGCCGACCAGGCCAAGAAGTTGGCCGATGCAGGGTTATATGCATATAATCACAATGTGGACACCTCGGAAGAGTACTACGACAACATCATTACCACACGGGATTATAAAGACCGTTTAGATACGATCGCGAATGTGCGTAAGGCGAACATTACGGTGTGTTCGGGTGGCATCATTGGCATGGGCGAATCCGTGGCGGACCGTTTGGGCATGTTGAAGGTATTATCCAGCTTAGAACAGCACCCTGAATCCGTTCCGATCAACGCCTTGGTCCCTGTTGAAGGAACTCCTCTGGCGGAACAACCGCGTGTTCCTTTTCATGAGTTGGTGCGTATGGTGGCAACAGCGCGTATTGTCATGCCCAAATCGGTCGTTCGCTTATCTGCAGGAAGAGAAGGCATGTCCTTATCGGAACAGGCTATGTGTTTTATGGCTGGTGCCAACTCCATCTTTGCAGGGGATGTCTTGTTGACCACACCGAATCCGGACTTTAAGGATGACCAAGAAATGTTCAATTTACTTGGATTGACCAGTCGAGAAGCATTCAAAGTTCCAAGACCGACGGCAGAGGACGTGCCTGTCGCGTAATGGGCCGGTACCAGGAAAAGCTGGCCCAGCGTGAGGCGGATGGGTTACTTCGAAAGCTACCTCATGTTACCACGGGGATCGACCTTTTCTCCAATGACTATTTAGGCCTTGCACAGCGTACGCTTTCCGTAGAAGCACGTGCGGGCAGTTCCGGATCGCGCTTACTATCGGGCAATAGCGAACAGGCCGAGGCACTGGAACGTGTTGTCGCCAATTTTCATCAGGCAGATGCAGCTTTAGTATTCAATGCCGGGTACAGTGCCAATACCGGCTTACTTTCCTGCTTAGCGGAACGGAACGATACCTATCTCTTGGATGAACTGGCCCACGCCAGCTTGATAGACGGAGCACGACTAAGCTCGGCCAAGCGACTCAAGTTCAAGCATAACGACTTGGCAGACCTCCGCAAAAAACTGGCGCATGCAACTGGTAAGAAGCGCATCGTTGTTGAGTCCATCTACTCCATGAACGGTGACTTCGCTCCCCTTGCAGCGCTGATCGAATTGGCCGAAGAACATAACGCTGAACTGATCGTGGACGAAGCCCATTCCATGGGTCTGTACGGAGAGAACGGCGAGGGATACTGCCAAGCACTGGGCCTGCACAAAGAGGTGTTCGCACGCATCGTTACGTTCGGCAAGGCCGTTGGTGCAAGTGGTGCCGCAGTTCTAGGCGCAAGTTGGTTGATCGACTTCCTCATCAACTTTTCACGGCCGTTCATTTACAGTACGGCACCTCCTCCATTTCAATTGAACGCCATTGGCAGTGCCTACGAACAACTGCCCAAAATGCACAGCGAACGCGATCAACTACAGCAACTGATCGCCTATTTCACAACGCAACGCCCTGCTCTAACGAACACGCGATGGTTACCTTCTACCACCATGATCCAATCGTGCATCATACCGGGTAACGAACACGTGACCATTGCGGCGCAAGCACTGCACGAAGCAGGCATTAATGTGCTGCCCATACGCAGTCCAAGCGTGGCGGCAGGAACAGAACGTTTGCGTATCTGCCTACACGCCTTCAACACAGAAAAAGAACTGGACCTACTCTTTAAAACCCTTGTGTCTTGGAACCAAAACGAATCGTAGTAGCGGGCATCGGCACAGAGGTCGGCAAGACCGTATGTGCGGCCATTATCTGTGAAGCGCTGAAAGCGGACTACTGGAAGCCCGTTCAAGCAGGTGCACTGGAACATGGAGACACCGCCGAGGTGCAACGCTTGGTATCCTCTCCGGAGATCACGTTCCACCGAGAAGCGTTCGCACTTACCGAACCCATGTCACCTCATGCGGCGGCTGCGATCGACGGCGTATCCATAAATGATTCATCACTCCCTTTACCCAAGACCGACAATGACTTGGTGATCGAACTGGCAGGGGGGCTCATGGTACCGCTCAACGATCAATACTTGAATATCGACTGGGTCGCTCAACTTGGCGCACCAGTGGTTTTGGTAAGTGATTATTATTTGGGCAGCATCAACCATACGCTCCTCTCTTACCATGCCTTAAAAGAGCGGAGCATTCCATGTCTTGGCATCATATACAACGGTGAAAAAACCGGATCCACGTACTCCGTGATCAACACCTATACCCAACTACCTTGCCTGTTGGAATTGGAACGAGAACCAAGCTTAACCAAAGCGGTCATTGCGAAATATGCCAGTACCATCAAACTTTAGTGAAGCCGAATTGGCGTTTGACAAGGAGCACCTGTGGCACCCGTATACCTCGTTGAATGCTCCGCTACCCGTTTATCCGGTGACCGGTGCTTCAGGTGTTCGTTTGACCTTGGCCGACGGTCGGCAACTGATAGATGGTATGGCAAGCTGGTGGACCGCCATTCATGGATACAACCATCCCGAATTGAATAAGGCTCTGGAAGCACAGGCCGGACAAATGGCACACGTCATGTTCGGAGGTATCACCCATAAACCCGCCATTGAGCTAGGCCAAAAATTGGTGGATATAACACCTGAAGGCTTGGACCGCGTGTTCTTTGCCGATAGCGGATCGGTAGCCGTTGAAGTGGCACTGAAAATGTGCGTGCAGTACCAACACGCTAAGGGGCGTGCCCAACGTGCCAAATTCTTGACCGTATCAAATGGTTATCATGGTGATACGGCTGGTGCCATGAGCGTATGCGATCCTAATAATGGCATGCACCACCTGTTCAGCGACCACTTGCCCAAACAGTTTTTTTCAGGAGCCTTGCCTCTTGGATTCAGTACACCTTGTGATGAAGAGCGCTTGAACGAGATAGCCCACTTGTTGCAGGTCCATCAAGATGAAATAGCGGGTTTCATCATTGAGCCTGTTGTGCAAGGCGCGGGTGGTATGCGGATTTATAACCCTACCTATTTATCTCGGATCAAAGCCTTGTGTGCTGACCATGACGTCCTATTCGTTGCCGATGAGATCGCCACAGGGTTCGGCCGCACTGGGAAACTGTTCGCCACGGAACATGCAGGTGTCGCTCCCGATATCCTGTGCTTGGGCAAAGCGCTTACCGGCGGGTACATGACACTCGCCGCAACCGTATGTAGCAAGCATGTGGCCGACCGCATTTGCGCAGGCGAAGCGGGTGTATTCATGCACGGCCCCACCTTCATGGCCAACCCATTAGCATGCGCCGTTGCGAATCGCAGTATGGAACTAATGCTAGACTCGCCT
>CAZPEQ010000234.1:0-4820 GCA_964585605.1 uncultured Weeksellaceae bacterium
GGTAAGCCTTCTACGTTCTCTACGGGCGAATCGAAATTGCTGGACTGTACCGTGAAACCCGCTTCGATTTGCAGCTTTCGGTTGAAGTTCGCCCGACCTTCCACACTCACCCCTTGCACCGTTGCTCCATCACCGTTCTGCTTTTCAAAGGTTTCGCCGAATTCATCTTCACCTAAAGGTTGCTGAAAAAAGGCATCATCCAATTGGGTATAAAAACCTTCCACGGTAAAACCAACGATCATGGTCTCCAAGGGCTTGTCATAGTTTACAGAAGCGCTATAACTCTTGGAGCGTTCTTCGATCAAGTCCGGAGACAAGGTGATGCGCGAAATACCTCCACCCGCAAACGCGATATGTAAGTCAGCGTCAAAGGCCTGCGGCGCACGGAAGCCTGTACTGTATGTCGCACGGAATTGCGTTCGCTCTTTTAGCTTATACAGCACGGATACACGCGGACTGAGCACAGCTTTGTCAAGCAAGTTGTGCCAGTCTGCACGAACACCTGACAAGATGTTCAGCTCCGGAGTGAGCTCCCAATCGCTTTGCATGAACACGCCCAAATTCTCGGTGCGTTGATCAACCACATAGCGGTAGGCTTCGATTTCATCAACAATGTCATCTAAAACGAATTCCCCGCCGAAGGTGAACACGTTATTGCCCATGATAAACTTTTTGACTCGGTGATTCAACTGCACACCAGCTTGGGCGGTCACACTCTTCGAAAAACCGTACGGCGGCAGGGTCAGGTGTTCTAGTACTGCCAAGCTATCGATCTTATCAGGAAAAATACCTGTGTAGTGATCACGATCGGTCACCTGCCCAGAAGCGTAGGTGATGAAAGAACTATTCTGGTCGTTGAAGTTTACCTGATAATCCGCACTTGCCATAAAAATGTTGTGCTGTCGTTCTTCAGACTGCAAGGCCAAGTGCGCTGCTTTTTCCACAATCTCCCCTCCGTAACGATACTCGTTCAAGCTTCCTATACTGATTTCCAGCTTATGTCGATCATCGGGCTTAAAGAACAGGTTCGCCCCAAAAGAATTATTCTCAAGGGAAGGCAGCTCAGAAAAATTATCGCCATTGTGATCGTACAGGCCACGTTTCCTATTGTTGATGAATATGGATACGCCGGTTTTTTTATCCTTAGACAACACGCTGGCATTACCGCTTAAGATAAAGTCACCCGTTTGCCCCTTAATGTTCTGGTAGGTATAACCTAGATCGTACCCGCTTTCGCGTGGGATTTTGGTAATCACATTGACCGTACCACCGATCGCACTGGACCCATACAAAGAAGAGCCGCCACCGCGAACCGTTTCAATGCGGTCGATCATGTTAACCGGAATTTGCTCTAAACCGTATAGCCCGGTCAAGGGAGAAAATAAGGGGCGCCCATTGATCAAGATCTGCGAATAACCACCCCCTAAACCATTCATGCGCAGTTGGGTGTAATTACAGGTCTGGCAATCTGTTTCTACCCGCAAGCCGGTTTGAAAGTTCAAGGCGTCGGATAAGCTACATGCCTGCACATTCGCTAAGGTTTTGTCGTTGAGCACATCAACGATAACAGGAGAATCGGTTTGTCGTTTAAAGGTCTTTGTACCGGTGACCACTAGTTGATCCAAGGCAACATCCTTTGCTTGCACGACTACATCCAATACCACCTTGGGGTTCTCTTGTGTTATGCGCACTTCCTGCCGCAGCTCATTGTACTGCACTGATCGTACTAACAACGTATAGATGCCAACAGGAACATTGGCAATACGGTAAGCGCCTTGTTCGTCAGTAACCGCGCCCAAGCTGGTTCCTTGCAACTGCACCGTAACATACTGAACAGGTTCTCCCTTGTTTACAATATGTCCTTTGATCAGTCCGGAACCCTCCTGTGCGAACAGTGCTACAGCGCAGAAAAAGGTAAAGCTCAGTGAAACTAGACGCATAGACTTTATCAACATTGATAGCGCAAATATACAAAGTTAGATTAGTCTAACAATTTTTATTGACCTTTCAATACCACAGCATGGCGTATTTTTGCCCTACTGGTTCCAGATTAGTTGACCATATGCCCTCAAAGACCAAAGAGAATTACCTAAAAGCGATGTACACCCTGTCTCACCAAGACGGCCAAGTGAGCGTGTCCGACTTGAGCCGCGAGATGAATGTGAGCGTTCCTACGGTGAATAGTATGGTGAAGAAGTTGGAGGCCAATAGGTGGGTGAAGTACGAGAAATACAAACCACTTCGCCTAACGGCTAAGGGGAAGCGTGAAGCGGCAGGCATCATTCGCAAGCACCGCCTTACAGAGATGTTCTTGGTCAAGATCATGGGCTTCGGCTGGGAGGAGGTGCATGATATTGCTGAAGACGTTGAGCATGTAGACTCTGACAGGCTGTTTGACCGCATGGATGAGTTATTGAACTATCCTTCGGTTGATCCGCACGGCTCACCAATACCCGATAAGAAAGGTGTGGTTCAACAAGCGAACTATGTGCGACTTGCTGATCGGAAAGCGGGAGACCACGTGCGTCTTTGTGCCTTAGCAGATAGTTCCTCGGAGTTGTTGTTATACCTCAACGAACAGGTGATCAGCCTAGGTACCGAAATGGCTGTCTTGAAGATAGAACCCTTCGATAGCAGCATACGCATTGAATTCGACGGGGGGAGATCGACCACCCTGAGCCGAGATGTATGTCAATGTTTGATGACCGAGGTGCTTTAATCAAGCGCGGATAAATAGCATAGATATGCGTTCGACCCAGAATCTTCTACTTTTCTCGATCCTCCTTCTAGGGTGCAACACAACGAAAGTGCAAAATCTGGATGCTTTAACATTCTCTCCCGTGTATATAACCTTATCCGCCGATTCCCTTCAGTCCGACGCTCCGGACTTTGAACTAAGCAACTTCATTACACTCGGTCAGTACAAGCGCTATTTGAACGTACTCAAACAGGACACGACAATAACGTACTACCAGCAACAACTTCCTGATTCTATGATGTGCCTCCCAACATGCTTCCATGAATATATGAGCAATGAGGCGTACGATGATCACCCGGTAGTTGGGGTCTCTTGGGATAGCGCAATGCGTTATTGTAATTGGAAGATGGAGCAGGACAATGATAAAGACGGCAAGAAATTCATCTATCGACTGCCTTCCTGTAGCGAATGGAACGTAGCCGCAACGAGTAACCGACCTCCTCCTGATATTGATACCCATTATGCCGATTGGACTTTGAATACAAAAGATGAGTCGTTTCTAGCAGAAGACCATCAACATTTCGAGGCCTATTATTATTTCGCGCTACCTAACGACCCGCCCGTCATGAAACGTAAGGTGGTTCTTGGTCAGTCATTTCTGCGCGCCCATGGTGACCCGATCGACTATCTAAATTTTAGCTATTACGCATTCGAGGGATATCGCCATGTTTCCTTTCGTTTGCTACGCGAATACCTCAAAAACGACCCGAAACAGATGACACAAGAAACTCAACTGGTACTTGAATTATGGCGATCAGGCCAAGATCAATGAAGCGTGTTAACTCCATATTGATCTTATGTTTTTCGCTACTTGGAAATGCCTTGAGCACCCAAGCCCAGGTGACCATGTCATATCAGGACGATGCCCTACGAGTGAATTATACCGTTGAGAACGGCCAATTCCATGGCCCATATACATCTTACCACAGCAACGGCCAATTAAAAACGCAAGGAACGTTCAGGCATAACTATCGGCAAGGTACATGGACACTTTGGGACTCTCTCGGCGCAAAACGCATGGTACGCGAATATGAAGATCACCTGCATTTCCAACGCACGTTCCCGCCTATCCCCAATGAAGGACCTATACCAATCTTAGCCCAGCCCATTCATGAAGTAAAAGTGAACGAAGACAGTATTCTAGCGTATTACCACCTTCGGGAACGTGCAATTGTTTGGAGCAAACGCATATGGCGCACTCTATTGCCCACGCAAAATAACCCGATGCTCAGTGACCCTGATCTGCTTCTCGTCATGAATCGCGCCGTACAAGATGGCCAGATCACCGTATATAAAACCGCTGATGATGAATTCCGATACCCGCTCACGACACGCGAATTTAACTACCTCCACTTGTCCGACGATGAGGTTCATGAGGCTGCCATGGAGGACGCCATGGTCTTTTCAAAACTAGAGATCTTGCACTTCAAGATCAAAGAGGATTGGGTTATCGATTCCGACAGGCAACTATTGGAAGCACGGATCATTGGAATATGCCCCGTTGTGTCATACAAAGGCGATACGCTTGACCTCTACTGGTCATACTATCCTGAATTACGCTATGTTCTTGGCAAGGTTTCCGTTGGTCATCCTGACTCACGCATAAATTCCCTAGATGACGTCTTTTTCTACCGTGCGTTCAGTAGTTCGATCTACAAGGAGTCGAATGTTTACGACCGCAGCTTTGCTGATTACCTACCCCGAGGCGACCGGGCTAGAGAATCAGAGCGCGTTGAAATAAGTATCATTGAAACGGAACATGATCAGTGGTTGCGAACGCACAACTACTGATCGTTGTGTAAACCGCCAGAGTCGTCAAAAGCTAGTAGCAAGCTCTTCCTTTCATACTTTTCAGCAGCACACAACGGTGAAATGAAGGTCGGCACAACTTGAGTTTATTCGTCGCTGTTGTCCGTCATTACTTCTCTATTCTGATTCTAGCCCATATTTTATTTTTTCCAATTTCCTTTTGCTCTAAAATAAGTACTTCTTGCTCAGGCATTAGTTGGCCGGGAGAATCTCCAAAATCATACCCGCGCCAGGTTAACTTTGGGTACTGCGT
>CAZPEQ010000235.1:0-4814 GCA_964585605.1 uncultured Weeksellaceae bacterium
ATGGTAGCTGAAATGCTGGATATGCCTTACTTGCCCTTGTGTAGTAAACTAGAAGTGAACGGAAATACGGCCACCATCGAGCGCGATGTAAAAGGAGGCGTAGAGGTTTGTGATGTGAACACACCGTTTGCTTTGAGCGCTGCGAAAGGAATGGCCGAACAGCGAATCCCCAATATGCGGGGCATCATGGCTGCACGTTCAAAGCCATTGGAAGTGGTTCCTCCGGCTGAAGGAAGTGCGAAGACGAAGACCAGCAAGTTCGCCCTGCCACCTGCTAAGAGTGGCGTCAAAATGATCGATGCCGAGAATGCGGGCGAATTGATCCAACTATTACATAACGAAGCAAAAGTGATCTGAAGATGAGCGTATTGGTTTTTGTAGATACACGTGGAGCTTCGATCTCCAAAGCAGCCCAGGAAACCGTTACCTATGGTTCTAAGATCGCAGGAGCGCCAGTAACAGTTGTCACATTCGGCGACGCAAGTGCTGATGCCTTGAAGGCCCTAGGAGCTAATGGTGCGGGTAAAGTAATCGCAGCGCGCAGTGTTGCAGCTGTAGACGGCCAGCAATTAACGAAATTGATCAGCGCGGTTGCTGATGCCGAAGGTGTGAACACGGTTGTTTGCACGCACGATGATACAGGTATGACGGTGGCTGGCCGTGTAGCCGCTCGTATGGGGGCAGGACACGTTCCTGGTGCTACTGCACTTCCTGAAGGCAACACCATTCCGCGCAATGTTTTCTCCGGGAAAGCGAAAGCGTGGGTAGAAGTAACATCTGAGAAGCGGGTGATCTCCTTGCTTCCTAATTCCATTGCAATAGAAGCTGCCGGTGGCGAAGCTGCCGTTGAGGATTACAGCGGAGATGTGGGTACTGCGCGAGTGGCGGTAAAAGAAGTGCGTAGCGCGGGAAGCGGCATTGCCCTGCCGGAAGCCGAGATCGTTGTTTCTGGTGGCCGTGGCTTGAAAGGCCCTGAGAACTGGGGCATGATGGAAGAGTTGGCTGAGGTGCTTGGTGCAGGAACCGCTTGCAGCCGCCCTGTCGCTGACATGGACTGGCGCCCACACCACGAACACGTGGGACAAACGGGAGTGGCTATTCGACCGAACTGTTATATAGCAGTAGGTATTAGCGGGGCTATTCAACATTTGGCAGGTGTAAATGGCAGCAAGGTCATCGCCGTGATCAACACCGATCCAGAGGCTCCGTTCTTCAAAGCGGCTGATTATGGGATAGTTGGTGACGCGTTTGAAGTGGTACCCAAACTCGTAGAAGCCGCCAAGCAACTCAAAGCCCAAGGATAGGGTCATTTTCGTTATCTTGTAGCCTTGTTCACGGCCGATCATATTGGCATCTGAAGCATGGATAAAGTTGAGCTGAAGTTTCTTCGTATTGCCTACAGTCATACCCACGCTGGAGCATATGCACTGGTACTGGGAGAAGCACAGGGAGAGCGCCGCTTACCGATTATCATTGGCGGCAATGAAGCTCAATCGATAGCCTTGGTCATCGAGCAGATCAAGCCCGCACGCCCCCTTACGCACGATTTGTTCAAGGCCTTTTGCGACCCTTTAGGCGTAAACGTGGAGGAGATCATCATCTCTGATCTCATCGATGGCATCTTTCACGCCACCATTGTTGTTTCCAGCAACGGCAAAACCGCTGAAGTGGACTCCCGTTCTAGCGATGCCATTGCGTTAGCACTTCGTTTCAAATGCCCCATATTCACCTACGAGCGTATTCTCAGCGAGGCGGGGCTTACCGTAGATGAGGGCGAAGAGAACGTAGAAGAGGAAACGGTGGAAGCAGCGGTATCCACCACAGGATCGGCAGAATTAGATCGCCCCGTAAGTCAGAAATCCGTTGCTGAGTTGAACGAGTTGCTCAATGAGGCCTTGGCCCGTGAAGATTATGAAATGGCTTCACTGATCCGAGACGAACTCAATCGCCGTGAAGCGGGGTAATAGCAAAACTGAAACGAGAAAGTTGAAGTTTGAAAAAGCATTCCCTTTCCAGTTTCTGTTTTCAACCTTCAACTTTCCTCTCACTCTATTACCTTGTCGAACCGCATGCGCAGTTGGAAGTACATCTTCACCCTCGGCTTAGCCATTGGCACACCCATGTTAACATCTGCCCAAGCGGGCCTGCTTGAAACCGACAATGGACTCTTAACAGACATCCTGCGGGGACTGCTTGGCATGGCCGTTATGATCGGTATTGCTTGGGCGGTGAGTGTGAACCGCAAAGGCGTGGACTGGTCACTGGTCGGCAAAGGCCTGGTGCTACAGATCGTTCTAGCCTTACTCATTTTGAAAGTGGACGTGGTCTATATCATCTTTGATGGAATCGCCGATTTCTTCGTAAAGATCCTAGAGTTCACCGAGGCAGGAGCAACCTTCATCTTCGGCGCTTGGCCTGACTACCTCACCGTACAGAATCTCACGGCGGAAGAAGGACCAAGTCCATTTACCATTGGCTACATCTTCGCCTTCAAAGTGTTGCCTACCATCGTCTTCTTTGCGGCCTTCTCTAGCCTACTCTACTACTTAGGCATCTTGCAAAAAATCGTTTACGTCTTGGCCTGGGTCATGAGTAAATTCATGAACATGAGCGGGGCAGAAAGTCTAGCCGCCGCCGCCAATGTCTTTATCGGACAAACGGAAGCCCCCCTTGTCGTAAAGCCTTACCTCGAAAGCATGACCCGTTCAGAGATCATGTGTCTCATGACCGGCGGCATGGCCACCATTGCCGGTGGGGTGTTCGCGGCCTTCATCGGTTTTCTGGGTGAGGAATACGCCATTCATTTGCTTACGGCCAGTATCATCTCTGCTCCGGCAGCCATCGTAGTTGCCAAGATCATCTATCCAGAAGACAAGCCTGAGGACATCAATAAGAACCTCGATATCTCTAAAGAGAAGATCGGCAGCAACGTTTTGGAAGCCATAACCAATGGCACAACCGATGGTATTAAGTTAGCCGTTAATGTGGGCGCCATGCTCTTGGTGTTCATTGCGCTGATCGCCATGTTCGACTATTTGGTCGGCGATGTGATCGGCCATTATTCTGGTTTGAACGACAGTATTGCAGCGGCTACAGAGGGCAAATACGACAAGCTGAGCTTGCAGTACATCTTCGGGTTAGTTTTCGCTCCTTTCGCCTGGTTATTGGGTGTTCCTTGGGCCGATTCCATGACCATTGGAGGTCTACTCGGCACCAAAACCATCATCAATGAATTTGTTGCTTACGCCAACTTGCCGAGTGCTGACTTGATCTACCGCAAAAGCTGGTTGATCGCCACTTACGCGCTCTGTGGCTTCGCCAACTTCTCTTCTATTGGCATACAGATCGGCGGTATCGGTGCGATCGCGCCAAGCCAAAAAACAACCCTTACCCAACTGGGTTTACGCGCCATGATCGGCGGTACGTTAGCCTGCTTTCTAACAGGTATTATTGCGGGAGTGTTGGGGTGATCCCGTAAACAAATCACGTCTTATATTGGGATATGCGTTCTGACGTAAATACTGGCAGATCTATACGTGTAGAGAAACTAACACTGAATGGAGCGGATCGTTTGGCACTTTTCTTTCCGTTTGACCGGCAGTTGATGGCGAAAGCAAAGAGTTGCGGAGCATCATGGTGTCGCTTGAATAGATGCTGGCATGTACCACATGCTGCTCACGCCGTGAACAACTTATTCAAAACCTTCAGAGGTGTTGCCTGGTTAGATGTATCAGCCTTAAGAAAAGTGCACCCTCGCACCCATGCCAGACCTAATGCCAAAGGCACGGTCAAGCCACAGGCATCTCTGCCGTCGGGATATATGGAGACCCTGATCAGAAGGCGATATAGTGTGCGTACGCAACAACAATACACTTCTCATTTTAGGGCTTTTATGGCTTTTTACCCAGAGTGCGAACCAGAAAATCTTACAGAAACGGATATACATAGGTACTTGTTGCATTTGGTCAAAATAAAACAGGTGAGTTCCAGTACACAGAATGGAGTGATCAACGCGATCAAGTTCTATTACGAGAAAGTACTTGGGCAGGAAAAAAGGGAATATTGGATTGATCGTCCCCGAACCGAAAAACGACTCCCCATCGTTGCCAGTGAAGATGAGGTGCTAAGGTTGATAGCCGCAAGCGGGAATATCAAACACGAAACTGTTATCTCGATGCTCTACAGCACTGGTATCAGGCGTTCAGAACTTCTAAACCTCCGTATTGCGGACATCAATCTTGACCGCACCCAGGTTTTCGTTCGCGGCGGTAAGGGAAAGAAAGACCGCTACACCAGCCTCTCTAAAACACTTTCCCATACATTAAGGCAGTACTTGGTAGCATATAAGCCCAGGTATTGGTTGTTCGAAGGCCCAAGGCAAAGACAATACAGCGCCACTAGTGTAGCCGCTATTGTTAAGCGTGCCCGTGTTCGCGCAGGTATCACAACCCATATCACTCCACATGTGTTGCGTCATAGCTTCGCAACACACTTGATGGAGCGCGGTGTTGATCTGCGGCAAATCCAACAACTACTTGGTCATAGCAGTCTAAAAACCACGCAGCGATATACACATGTAAGTGATATTTCTTTGCAACGGATCCTTAATCCCCTTGACGCTATTACAGAATACAAAAAACTGAAAACCAATTCATTAACCCCATCTAACACATAGGCATATATGATCTATATAGATCATACATAGACGTTGAGAAAAATGCCCCTACGGGTCGTAAATGCTCAGGTTTGCCAAAGCAACCCTTCTGGCATTCACTCATTTTTCTCAACGGTCAAGGCATACGCCCATTCGCAAC
>CAZPEQ010000236.1:0-4813 GCA_964585605.1 uncultured Weeksellaceae bacterium
CTAGAAAGATGTTGGCCAGCACTACCTCACCAAGGTGAACCTCACTCAACATCTCCTGAAAGGGATGTTGAGATTTGAAACTACAAACCAAGTTGGCAACGAATTAGCTACTCTTCCCGAAAGTTGACTTCAATGCCGTCTTCAGCAGTCTTCGGCGTTTGGACACATGCAAGCATGGGCTTTTCAGATTCTGCCTCCCGTTCTTCAATTGGCAGGTCTGCGAAGCCGTCCAACACGGAAGGGCCTGCTAAGATCTCCGCTCTGTGAACCACTTCCAGCGCACACGTTCTTTGCATGATATCGACGTAGAAAATATCCCGATCGGTGCTTTCAATCCAACGATCCGGGGTCTCTCTATTATCGTTGTCATTCTCTGAGAAATGTCCTTGCAGAGAATCCCACGTGCACATGAAGTACAACGAAACAAGGACAATAACGATACCTGATCTGACGCCCATTTTCTTAAAGTTGAATCAATGTACTATTGAACAATGCTATTCCGGCTTCCTGTTGGGAGTCTTTAACAGTTGCGATCATTGTTGCCCCAGATCTATTCACAGCTTGTTATTCTTGAGTGTTCAAGAGCCTGGGTTTTCACTGACGTCGTGAATTTGTTACCTACGCCCCCACAATTGCGTTAGCTCGAGTTTGTTGTAATATGTCCACACTCCATCATAAATTCATTTCTCCTTTCATGATGCATCTCGAAACAGAACGACTGCTTATTCCTGCATCTAAGAAAGCGATGCAGAAGGCGTCTTCGTCTTGGGTTCTCACCCAGGAGTGCTATATAGTAACTGTCTCATCTGCCCTAAAAGTGGACTTGCGACCTAATATCTTCCTCATCTTAAACCAACCTTACCCAACCGAGGCAATAACAACAAGCTCTTAACTCATCCGCCTACATTTTCTGTATCTCCATTGAACCAAACTGATCACCGATTCTCAGCGTTAGGGTGTATTGTGGCCAGTGGAGAGTCCTTCGAGGACGTCAAGGGCGAACACTATTTCACCTTCTTATGATCAGCTGTTTTGATTCGGCGTTCGTTCCATTATCAAATGTGAGTACGTAAACACCTTCTTTCAGTTGGCTTACATCAACCAACGCTCTTTCCTCGTTGGATATATTCATCCGATGTGTGAACATTTCTTGACCAAGCATATCATAAATGGTAACGGAGGCTCCATTACTACCGAATGCAGGACAGTGTACAACAATATTATCATCAGCAGGGTTCGGAAAGAATGTGAATAGCTCTTTTCTTGCCAAGCGATCAGAAAGAACAACGATGTTGGAGTAGGAGAATACACCATCAAAATCCACTTGCTTCAATCGATAATACCTGGTTGAGGATGGCGCTTCTTCATTTAAAAATGAGTAGTGTCTTTCATTTGAAGAATTGCCAGCTCCATCGACTCGTCCAGTCTCTTCAAAGTCGAATCCATCAGCACTCTTTTCTAGTACGAAATAGTCATTATCCAACTCCGTTGCCGTTGTCCAATACAGCATATCTCCCTCACTGGTAGCCTCTCCACGAAAATCAACAAGCTCGATCGGCAAGACCGTCAATGGAATGACGCTAACATCATCCATATAGTAGTATGACTGTGTTAACGCGAATGTCGCGGTTGAGGGTTGTGTAATACTGGTCGTCGTTGCATTGTCTTGGAAATTTCCGATCGTTAACCAATTCAAACCGGAAATGGTTGGTGTAAAAGACCAGCTTACCAAGGTCCAGGGCTGTGGAGCAACAATTGCCACATTGTGTTCGTATTGAGGAATAGCTGGTGTACCATTATTCACCAAGGTTCCTCGGAAATCGCCTGTATGAACTGGCATACCTTGAGAGAAATAGAAACCGATATCAGGTGTGCCCAAACCTGTCCAAGGCGCACTTGTCACATACATTTCAACCACATAAGTAACGCCTGCCATAAGCGACGCACTCAACGGCACTGAAATATACTCACGTATCGTGCTTGAGCTTCCTGATATATATAGCATTCCCGCAAAAGCATTTCCCGAATTTGGAGATAAGGTGTTCATAAAGTTAGTAGGTACTCCCACTGTTGTATTCGGGTTAAAAAAAGTGTTGAAGTAGTCTGGGGTTCCTCCCTGCATTAGTGCTCCTGATTCCCAATAGACTATTCCATCCCGTAAGCCAGATTCGAAGTTGCTGAAAACGGGTATTAGATCAGCCGGATCAATACTCTCAAAGCTTGGGTTTTGAACTAAATTCTGTGCTAAAGAAACCTCCGAGAAAAAAAGACACAGCGAAAGAAAAACCACTGACCGATTCATGCTATTTTATATTACTATGGTAGAGGAGGAAAACAGTGCATAAATGATCGAACAACTCTCTGACCACGATATCCTCCTCACAGTTAGGTAAGTTACCCCAGCATCCAACAAGAAATGTCACAGAGCCATAACAAATTAGCTCACGGTCGTGCTCCGCTCAGTAAATCCATGTATCTCTTCGTGAGTTCTTTTGGCGATTTTTTCTTGTTGGCCAATAAGGTCATTGTGCGAAACGGTAACGCCTTGATCTTACATTGGATCAGCGAACCCTGCGTAACAAAAGGGCGTGCTATAGTATCTAGGGCTATCGTTACCCCACTGCCATTTGAAAGCTGCACTAAAGTCTCGTGTTCATTAGGAACGAGGTAATCAGGAATAACCGCGGGGCGCTGCTTATCGAACAGCTGCATCCAGAATAACTTGATATAGCCGAACGCGGTATCGTGGGCATACCATGATAGACCAGCTAACAACTTCTCTGCTCGCTCTTTATTTGTACGCATCATTTTCCCTAGGTCACCGAGATCCATGTCAGGGCTGCTCAACAACATCAATTGTTGTTCGAATAAATCGTGTTTTATGATGTCGAATGTGTCTTCTCCATCATGCACAATAGCATAAAGCAGCCTCCCCTTTTCCACATCCGAAAGGGCAGGCTATTTCGTTTGGTTTCCAGTGCCGTGGACATTTCTTACATGAAATGCCCCTCGATATTGGAGGACGTGCTGTTTCCTACGTGTTAGGTGTTGGTCGCCGCACAGTTTTATTTTCGTTTCTCGTATATGGTTCTATATTTGCAACCAAATGGTTGCGTATAATGAAAGAACTAAAAACCTCCATTGAGAAAGAACAGTTCTACCCGCACCCGATAAACACGGTCTGGGAGGCTATTTCCAAAGCCGATCTGATCAGTCAATGGTTCGTGCAAGCAGATTTTGAAACGATACCTGGTCGTCCTTATCTATTCACTCGCGGAGAAACGAAGATCTCTGGAGAGGTACTGACCAGCATTCCTCCCCATGAATTATCCTATACATGGAGGGTGAATGATTCACAAATAACCACGGTTGTGAAGTGGATCCTTAAAGAGCAAAGCGGGGGAACGCTAGTGCGGATTGAACATACAGGGATACAAGGTTATTCTAGCGAAGAAATCACCGCGAACATGCTTGATCACTTTTCAGCGGGCTGGATCGATTGTATCGATCGCCTGGACAAATTCTTAAATGCCTAAACAATGAGCAGTAAGCTGGATAAGCTGTTCAAAGCCCTTGCTGATCCAACGAGAAGGACGATCTTAAAGAATTTGATGCTTGCAGGTGCCACACTGAACGTCACTACTATTTCTGCTGCTTTCGATACCAGTAGACAAGCGATCACGAAGCACATTTTGGTGTTGGAAAAAGCAGGCTTGGTGACCAGCGACCGGATCGGAAGGGAAACCTATTACACTGCTCAACCCAATGCATTACAGGCGATGAACGATTGGCTTGCGCACTACGATTCCTTCTGGGATAATACTTTGAACAACCTAGGAGAACACTTAGATAATAACTCAAAACCAGTCAAAAAATGTCAAACATGATCCATCACGAAATACAGGTCAACGCTACACCGAAAAAGGTTTACGATACCTTGATCAATGCCGATAAATTCAGCGCTATAAGTGGAGGAGCGCCCACCGAAATAGACACGAACGAAGGGGGGCGTTTTTCTTGCTTTGGAGGGTACGTTACCGGACGACAACTCGAATTGGTCGCAAACCAACGCATCGTCCAATCTTGGCGTGGAAGCAGTTGGCCCGCCGGAATTCACTCTGTTGTGCGCTTTGAATTGGTGGCTAACGACAAGGGAACTTCGATTCAATTCGATCATGTAGGTTTCCCTGAAGATCAAAAGGAACACCTGGAAAGCGGCTGGTACGACAATTATTGGAAGGGCTTGCAAGCTGCTTTCGAATAAATCGACAGTGTGTATTATAAACACGTGAGAATGTGAGAAACGCTGCTACGACCTAGAACAGCACCACACGCTGCTGAAACCGCTCTTCTCCTACACTCAATCTCAGCACGTAGGTTCCTGCTGGCAAGGCGTTCAAACCCGTAAGTTTCGCGTTCACCAAGGATAGGTTCGATTCTGTACGCACTGAACGCCCCTTGAGGTCAAATAGTTCAACCTGCACTTTCTCTCCTGGTGCACCCGTGTACGAAATTGAAAGCTGATCGTGAGCTGGGTTGGGGTGTATGCTGATCAAATCCGCTAAGCGCTCCTCATCAATACCAACGGGCATCGCATTCGCAACCTGCGAAGAACTGTAAACACGGTCTCCGCTGTTGGCATTGTTGTCATTCGCTGCTACCCCAGCATAATAGAAGGTCACATTGTTCACTGGCGTCGTAGGTGCTGTCCAGTCAAAATTGAACACTTTAGAATTCGTTGCCACTCCCCCATTGGGGCTATGCACCATGTTGGGACGTTGCATACCTCCAACCATTGCATTCAATATTTGAG
>CAZPEQ010000237.1:0-4808 GCA_964585605.1 uncultured Weeksellaceae bacterium
ATGCGGCTGATATAGAGATCGTAGAACGTTATTTTGATTCGGAGGCCTATGCCTATGAAATGCAGCACTTAGAGGAAGTCTACAATGCGTCGGGCGGCTGTGTCATACTCGCGTTACTGGAGAATGAACCGGTCGGTGGCGTTGGCCTGAAAAAATTGGACGATACCTATTGTGAGATGAAACGCTTGTTCGTACCCATAAAACATAGGCGAAAGGGCATCGGAGCTAAACTTACCGAAGAACTGTTGGAAGCTGCTAGAAGAAGAGGATTTAAATACATGCGTTTGGATACGGGGACGTTCATGGTAGAATCACACCAGCTGTACAAGAAAATGGGTTTTAAAAAGATCGAACCCTATTATGAGGTGAAAGGATGCTTGCGTGATGGCCTTTACTTTATGGAGCTTGAATTGTGACCCATCCTTCCGTCACCCTGTCTACGGCATCTTCCCACCTTACCTTTACGTTTCACCTTTGCTACCATGGAAAAAACCCGATGCGACTGGTGTCTGAAAGATGACATCTACAAAAAATACCACGATGAGGTTTGGGGCTGGCCCGAACACGATGACAAAAAATTGTTTGAAAAGTTATGCCTGGATGGGGCGCAAGCGGGCTTGAGTTGGTACACCATTTTGGTGCGTACAGAAGGCTACCGTAAAGCATTCGACAACTGGAATGTAAAGAAGATCGTGAAGTATGACCAGAAAAAGATCGATGCACTGTTGCAGGACACAGGCATCATACGGAACAAATTGAAAGTACATTCAGTGATCACCAATGCGGAAGCCTATATCGAAGTGCAAAAGGAGTTTGGGTCGTTCAATGAATTCCTTTGGCGACACGTTGAGCATAAACCCCTTGTCAATCATTTCAAAACCATGGCAGAAGTGCCCGCCAGCACGGCCTTGAGTGATGCCGTTAGTAAAGAATTGAAGAAATACGGATTCAAGTTCGTGGGTTCCACCATTGTGTACGCGTTCATGCAGGCCGTTGGTATGGTCGATGATCATTTGAAATCGTGCTGGCGACGAGCAGATTACCCCTAGCTGTGCGTAAAAAGGCTAAATTCGCTGAATAACAAAAGAACAATGAGATATTTCCTGCTCTTTCTTATCACCTTGACAGTTGAGGCGACCGCCCAACTAACTGTGGATTCAACGCAAACACCGGAGTACCTGGTGCAGAATGTCCTCCTCGGTCAAGGTATTGCGATATCCAATGTGACGTTTAACGGGCAACCCGGTAGCCTGACGAACACTCAATGCGGCCAGTTCAACTCCACAGCTGCGAATGTCGGCATCAGCTCAGGAGTTATTTTAGCTACTGGAAATGTTCAGGTTGCTGTTGGGCCGAATAATGTTGCTGACGCGAGCCTGCCAATAGTAGGCACAGGAATTGTTGGAGATGTAGACGTGGATCAGTCTTCCGGTACGACTACCTACGACGCAGCCATTTTAGAATTTGATTTCACCCCGGCGGGTGACACACTGCTTTTTGAATATGTGTTTGGATCCGAGGAGTACTTGGAATTTGTGAATACCGGATTTAATGATGTCTTCGGCTTCTTTTTGAGTGGGCCTGGTATTACAGGGCCTTATACAAATGGGGCAGCTAACATCGCATTAGTCCCCGGGACTAGTATTCCAGTTTCAATTGACAACGTTAACGATATTGTCAACAGTCAATTTTATCTTGATAATGGTACAGGGATCTCTCCACCGCAAAACATGGATCCAACCATCATTCAGTTTGATGGGTTCACTGCCGTGTTTACAGCTAAGGCGCTTGTTCAATCAGGGCAAACTTATCATATAAAACTGGCAGTTGCAGATGCTGGAGATTCGGCATATGATAGCGGTGTTTTCCTGTCGGGAGGAACTTTCCGAAGTGTTGGAGGTTTGGCCACGCAAATTCCTGATCTGGTCGATGAACTAGAGGTGACCATTCTTTCATCTCAACACCTGGTGCGGGTTACAGGGGCTGACGATATATCGGCGCTGAATATGACGATCATCGGAATGGATGGCCGGGTATATGGCGAATTGATGCATGCAGGCAATGGCGATTTCAAGTATGCTTCTGACCTGCCACAAGGAGGATATATCCTGTCCATTTCGACTGAAGATGATCAGAAAAGGGTGAAGTTCGTTCATCAGAGCAATTGATATGTTGCGCACTCCGGTAACCGCTGTTATCAAAAAAGCCATTCATGCGAACTCGCTTGAAGAAGACTTGCTGGTAACGGAAGAACCCTTGGAGATTCGTTTGGGCTTTGGTTCGGTAGAAGACCGCAAAGAGGAACGTATTTCGGTGACCATGCGAACACCGGGTAGCGACCATGAACTGGCCATTGGCTTTTTGTTCACAGAAGGCATCATACCCAACTATGAAAGCATCATACGGGTAGAATATTGCGAACAGGTGAAACCAGAAGAAAGGGGCAACGTGATTCGAGTCGAGTTGATGCCAGAGCTGGATCTGAACCCTGAAAAATGGAAGCGGAATTTTTACACCACCAGTTCGTGCGGCGTTTGTGGCAAGAGCAGCCTAGATGCTGTTGAGATCACCTGTAAACCAGTTCCTGCATCGAGCGAAGAAGTTGATATAGAGTTGATCGTTGATCTGCCCAATAGCATGCGTGAAGCACAAACCGTGTTTGACCATACGGGCGGTATTCATGCGGCAGCGTTATTCGATATGCACGGCGAATTGTTGCTGATACACGAGGACGTTGGAAGGCACAATGCCGTGGACAAGGTTATCGGTGACCTGTTGCGTGAGAACCTTTCCAACAAGAATAGAATACTGGTTGTAAGCGGTCGAGCCGGGTTTGAATTAGTTCAAAAAGCGGCAGTTGCTGGAATAGGAACGATGGTTTCAGTAGGAGCACCGAGTAGCCTTTCGGTTGACTTGGCAAAAAAACGTAAGATGACCTTGTATGGATTTGTCCGTAAAGGACAAGCGAATCGTTACACTAGAATTGAAGAACATGGCTGAAGAATTGCAAGACGTAGAACAATGTGATCCCGTTGAAGGAGCTTCCTACGACTGGACAATTTTCACCAGAACTAAGTTCATTCGCGCTTCGCGAGAAGAGATTTACAATGCATGGACGCAAAGTGGACAACTGACAAAGTGGTTCTTGAAGTCGGCAACGTATGAAACTGCTGAAGGGCCCGCTAGGGCAAGTAGCGAAAATTTCCAAGCAGGTGATGCGTATACCTGGACGTGGCACGGTTACGATGGCGAAGAGCAGAATAAAGTCCTCGAGGCAAATGGTGTGGATCGGGTAGTATTCGGTTTTGCGGAACAATGTCGGGTCACCGTAACGATCACGCCAAAAGAGGATGGGCACGAAGTGGTCTTGGTGCAGGATCAGATACCAGCTACCGAAGATGCAAAAGTCAATTGGCACTTGGGTTGCTCTACGGGTTGGGTCACCTACTTAATGAACCTGAAGTCTGTCCTAGAAGGGGGGCTGGATCTACGTACTTTGGATAAATAAGAAATATGAAAAGACTACTCTTTTTTACAAGCTTACTGTTCGGCGTAACACAACTATTCGGGCAACAGACTTTCGAGTTGAAGGAAGGAGATACGACCTACGTCATGCAGGAATACTATGTCGTTTACTTGGTCGCCGGAGATTCACGCGACCAAGATTCTACACATGCTGCACAATTGCAAGAAGCCCACTTGGCCCACTTGAACAAGATGGCAGATGAAGGCCACTTGAGCATGGTTGGCCCATTCGGTGGAGAAGGAGAGGTAAGAGGAATGTGCATTTACAATACCGCTACTGAAGAAGAAGCGGTTAAACTGGCCAGCTCTGACCCTGCCGTTCAAGCAGGGCGCTTGAAAGTGGAAGTGCGGCCCTGGTGGTGTGCCAAGGGAAGTAAGTTGAATTGACCAGAAAGACTTCATGCACTGACGTCTCTGCGATCGTCGCGGAGGGAGTGAGGCCTGATTTCAAGTAAAGTCTTCGGAATAGGACAATGGACGGTGATATGCAATGCTTAAATTGTTGCTGATTGTGGGTAGATGCTCAAGAAGCAGGAAATAACAGCTCAACATGGAAAATGGGGGAGGATTAGTGTGATCTTGTTTTCTGTTCTGTGGATTTTTGGAACCATTTGGTTCATCAGCACGAATCAATTTGGAATAAGAGATGAACTGGATGATGTGCTTTGGATATGTGTTGATTTGACAATTATTCTTGCCATGTGGTCGATCATTAGAATGATCAGACTGTATGATTTATACATCATTGGAGATGACTTGCACATTGATGGACTTACTAGAAAAGGGAAAGTTCCGGTAAGAGACATTGAATCATACGAGTTGAATACATTCAACAGCAAGTTGACTTTAAAAACCAATTCAGATTTTGGCATCGTGATTCCATTTTACGTACATGGTGTCCGACACGAATTGGCAGAGAAGACACTGAATAGAGCGATTAATAGAACAGTTGAAAGCATATGGTAGTGATTTATGATCTTACGAGATGCTAGAAGGGCGAAATAGCTCGTTTTAGGGTGAGATGTACATCGAAATTGGGAAAACCCAAAGATGAAACGATACGCGATTTTGGTTTTGTTTATCTCTGCAATGTCTGCTACGCGGGCAAATGCACAAGGGTTTAAAGGATATGTAGCTTTTGGATTTAATGTAACGGATGATTACTTGACAGAGTCTGGAAATAGTCAGATAGGTACGCGTATGGGACTGAATGTTGGACCTGGAGTTTTGGGTAGGATCAATAAAAGATTGGAAGTGGGCATGGAAATGTTGTACAGCCAAAA
>CAZPEQ010000238.1:0-4791 GCA_964585605.1 uncultured Weeksellaceae bacterium
TTGCATTCCCTCTACTTATGCCTAATTGCTCCATCACATCTTCGGTGCACAAGGGTTCCGGGCTGATCATGAGTAAGGCATGCACCTGCGCCATACTGCGATTGATCCCCCACTGGCTTCCAAAAGCCCCCCAGGCTTGAATGAATCGTTGTTTGGCTTCGTCGAGTTGCATCTTGTGTAGTGCGTAACCCCGGACTGCGCTCCGGGGGTGTAAACGTACAACCTCATCTTGAAGTTTCAAAATAAATTGAAAAATATGTAATCGTATTGAGTAATATAAAGATGAAATTGCGTACTCGCCTGTCTGATAAACTCGTAACCCTGCCCACTTGATCTTCTTAGCAAAGTAACGAATCGGATGAGTTCGATACCTAACAATAGTAACAGAGTGCGTTGCTGATTAGATAGGCCGGTGTAGGATGTCTGAGCTTCATATCTCACTCAGTGGAGGGGCGGTTAACTCCTCAATGTTCCAGCCAGCTTTTCTTGCACCTGCTTGGTAGCTACTTTCCAGAAACTCGAGTAGTACGGCCCTGGGGTCACTTGAACTCCGCACAGCCTCGTAACTCAGCGTGGCCATCGGACTACCATTCGAATCGATCCAATTCGCTTCTTGAGGACTCAGCGATTCTTGATCAAGACCTGCTGGGGCCGGAAAAGTGTACGCGTAATACATCGGCTGTTGCACACGAGGGTCTCCTGCCCAGAAACCACAACTTATTTGTTCATGTGAATACGAGTCCCGCTCAAGAAGTCGTCCACTTTTTTTTCCATCACTAGGTAGTCGTTTGCCAGAGAAGCGCGTTACCGTCAAATCGAGACTATGCCAGTAGATATGAACCGGACAGGTTTTGCCATAAAAGCGACCACTGAATTCTTGAAATACATCTCGTGTCCAGCACATGGCCTTCCAAAATTCGTTGATGGAATCCCACTCATAATGGTGATGGTCATTGATCTGATCGAATGGTTCCTTAACCGTCATATCAAGGGGGACATTGATGAACTTTGGTTTTAGACCATATTCACCCAACGCCGCCATAAAAGAGTGGTAGAATTCGGCAACGGTTGGAGAAGTTGCCAAGTCGATGGTAGACTCTTTTCCAACACTCGAGTATAGGATCACGGCCTTTTTGGGTATATCGAAATGTATGTCCAGTGTCTCTGTACCTCCTACAAGTGGAATGTTATACGTACTGATCCCTCTGGACGAAGGGTGTAAGGTCATATACCACCAGTGGTTCTTCCGCGGCGTCAGTTTTAGTTTGGCTTTGCCGATGATCTGGAGTATCAGATGTATGGTTGTTCTACTGTCCGCCCATTTATCGTACTGCAAAGCAGGTAGGTTCTTCGTTGTGATCATGTTCAGTGTTATTGCTTACAGAGTAGAATGAATGTTAGAACGATTCGAATTTGTTGGACTCGCTCCTCCAAATGTAATGCCGGTCCATTCGGACATTTCCTTCTTCCAAGTAGTAAGATCGTTCAAGTTGAACTTATTTAAATGGTCGTGCCCGCAGGCTCTGGCCATGACGGTCATCAATTCCGTCGAGGCCTTGAAAAAATTGCCAAGTTGTCCTGCTGATTTTTCCACGTTCAAAAGAGATCGAAGTGCTGGTTTTTGCGTAGCGATTCCCGCTGGACAATTATTGGTGTTGCACATACGCGCAGCTACGCAACCGATCGATTGTAAAGCGGAGTTAGAAACGGCTATACCATCGGCTCCCAAGGCAATTGCCTTGATAAAGTCATCTGGTACACGTACCCCCCCGGTAATGATCAGGGTAACATCTTTTCTGTTCACCTTGTCTAGGTATTGTCTAGCTCGGGCCAAAGCCAGAATCGTTGGCACGGAGATATTATTCCTGAAGATCAAGGGCGCTGCACCTGTTCCACCACCTCTACCATCGAGAATGATGTAATCCGCACTGGCGTCCAACGCGAATTGGATATCCGCTTCAATGTGATTAGCAGATAGCTTGAATCCTATGGGAATACCTCCTGTGATTTCGCGAACTTTGTTCGCGAAGGCCTTGAAGTCTTCTGTTGTTACAAGATCGTCGAAAGTAGGGGGGGATACAGCAGGTGTACCTTCTTCAAGCTTTCGCACTTGAGCGATCTTGCCGGTCACCTTATTTGCCGAGAGGTGTCCACCCGTTCCCGTTTTGGCTCCTTGGCCTCCTTTGAAATGGAATGCCTGCACACGTTTCAGTTTTTCCCATTCGAAACCGAATTTGGCAGAAGCGAGCTCGTAGAAATATTTGCTATTGGCCGTTTGTTCTTCGTCCAGCATACCACCTTCTCCAGAGCAAATTCCTGTTCCTGCCAATTCCGCGCCCTTCGATAAGGCGATTTTGGCTTCTTCGGATAATGCGCCGTAACTCATGTCTGAGACGAAAATGGGTATATCCAACACCAATGGTTTTTCCGCATTGGGTCCTATAATAAGTTCCGTACGCACAGGAACATCTTCCATCAATGGCTTTGTTGCCATTTGAGCCGCAAGGATCTGTATGTCTTTCCATTGGGGTAACTCAGGGATGGGAACGCCCATCGCACCCATTTCTCCATGATGCCCTGTCTTGGTCAGTCCGTCTCTTGCTAAGGCCTTAACGTAAGCCAGGGTGGGTTCTTCTTTCGTGGAACCGCCGTTTGCTGCGGCTGAGCGATCCTCGCTAGAAGCGTCACCCAGTGTGGCGTGTGTGCCATCACAATACGGTGGGTTCTTGGTTTGCTTGCACATGCACAGGTAAGCAGTTCCCGTTTCTTCCGCTGTGAATGGTAAAGGCTGGAATTCAGTCGTACGGTGAGAACCATCGCAATAGGGTTGACTATTTGATTCTCCACAGGCACAGAAATAGTTCTCTTCACCCTTTTCTAATTCCACTACCATTGGTTTGTGATCGGCGATTCTTGGTTTGCTCATGGATATGGTCTGTTGGTGCTTTCGTTAACGCCTTGTCCAGCGCAGAACGAAATTCGGACCTTAACAGTAAATGAGCATTCATCTACATTAAGAAATATGAATGGGGTCAGTTGGACCTCGCTAGTCTACCCCGGATCGTACTTAAGGCTTGAGGGGTTATTCCCAGATACGAGGCGATCATGTGTTGGGGTATTCGACCAGAGAGGTCCGGGTACGTATCGAGGAAGTAAGTGTAGCGTTCACTTGCGGGCGTGCTCATAAGCATGAGAACCCTACGCTGCATTACACCAGTCCGCCTTGCAAGCAGTTTGATCTCATCACGCATCATCTCCGAGCTCCGCTCGGTTTTTCCAAAACCGCTACTGTCAAAGATGACGACCTCTGAATCTTCAAGACAGTCGATATAAAGCTCTATTGGATTCTGGAATTCCTGCGACTCGACATCGGCAACGATCCAATTTTCTGAAGCGAAATTGAAGATATGCTCCTTGCCTTTCCCATCAACGATATAGCTTCGAAGTAATCCCTTTTTTACATAAAATGACTTGGTACTTATAGCACCTTGCTGTTGCAGTATCGTTCCTTTTTTGAAGTGTTTGGTCTGAGCCTTGAGGTCACTCCGCAATATGTGATCTAAGTAATCCAACTTGGAAGAGCTAGGATACAAATGTATGACGGCTATCGGAATATTGATTTGAATCGTGGCTTTACTCTGAATAATTGTACACCGTGGAGGTTGTGATGCTGAATACGGGTAATGAAATCCTGACCTGTCGGAAGAAGTGTTTCGGAGGAATCGCTCCATCAAACGTATCGCCGATCTACGAGGATGATGAGCTAATTATCGCTAAAACGCGAAGAACATACCTGCGTACATGTACCTTCGTGGCCCGAATGAAAAGCCGTTTATTTATACTCATCTCCTTGTTGTTAACCTTAAGTAGTTGCTTTGAGATCATCGAAGAGATGGAGGTCGGAGCCGACGGTACGGGGTGGTATGAGTACACGGTGAACCTGAGTCAGAGTCGTACTGCGCTGAATGGAATCACGCGAATGGATAGCATCAACGGCTACAGAATTCCAAGCCGAGCGGAAATAGACAAGGCATTTGAAGAACTCGTTAGTACAGCGAAGGGTATTGAAGGCATTAGCAACGCGGTGCATGCCGCTAGTCATGAGAACTACATATTCATCTTTTCAGTTGAATTCACTAACGTGGATGCCCTGAACAAGCTAATCGCGACTATGCGTGAACGGAACAAAAATGGATTAACGGACATGCCGGATATACATTTCTCGTACGATACAAAATTAAAACGCTACGTTCGCAACGGTAAATACCCCGTGAAGGAACACTTCCTGAAATTGAAGAAAGCCGATAAGGCTGTTTTCAATGGAGCAACTTTTACATCCATATTTCGAAGTGAGCTAGAGGTGGGTACTTGGTCAAACAAGGATATCAAGGTTTCACCCAACAAAAAAGCGTTAATGCTCAAATGCGATGTTCTTGACCTGATTAATGAAAAGGTGAATGTCGGTAATACCATCCAATTGAAGAAATGATAACTCTTAGATTTTGTTCTGTACTCCTATTTCTTGTGGCCTCTACGGTGCTTACATCTGCTCAGTCAGGTATGCCACAGATTCCGGAAGATGCCTTTTTTGTAGCCCGTATATCAGGTTCTTCGTTGACATCAAAGATGTCAATAGATCAGCTTAACGAGTTGGCTGTTTTTCAGGACATGTTCAGGCGTGAATTCAAGGGTGCTGAGATCTCGACGTTCCAAGAGATGGGCGTTGACCTCAATAAGGATGTTTTCATGTACGTTGAACACGCAGATAGCATTACTTATATGACGTGGATG
>CAZPEQ010000239.1:0-4785 GCA_964585605.1 uncultured Weeksellaceae bacterium
CTGCGAGCGACACGGAGCAATCTTGAAAGTAATTCCGATCGATGATAAGGGTGTCCTTCAACCCTTCGACAAGGCTCAGGGTGGCAAGGACGGCTGGTTCTCAGACCGGATCAAGATCCTTGCGATCAACCAGGTGAGCAATACGCTGGGTACGATCAACCCGATTAAGGAGATCATTGCAGAAGCCAAGAAACGTGACATCACCACGGTGATCGATGGCGCGCAGGCGGTTCCCCATATGTGCGTTGATGTGCAAGATCTGGACTGCGACCTTTATGCTTTCAGCGGACATAAGATGTATGGCCCTACTGGCATTGGTGTCTTGTATGGAAAAGAAGCCTTGCTCGAAAAAATGACACCGTACCAAGGAGGTGGTGAAATGATCGATGTGGTCACTTTTGAGAAAACCACTTACGCCGGACTGCCTTTCAAATTCGAAGCAGGTACGCCTAATATCGCGGCGATCATTGGCTTAGGAACTGCCATAGATTGGATGGGAACTGTTAATATTGATACAATCGCAGCGCAGGAGAATATGCTCTTGCAGAAGGCAACTCAAGCGCTTAGCGGAATAGAAGGCCTGAAGATCATAGGTAATGCTCCACACAAAGCTGGTGTGCTCAGTTTTCATATTGAAGGGGTGCACCACTACGACCTAGGCACCTTACTTGACCAACAGGGTATTGCCGTTCGCACGGGGCACCACTGCACGCAGCCCTTGATGCAACGCTTTGGAATTACAGGAACAACCCGGGCGAGTTTCGCGGTATACAATACAGAGGAAGAGGTAGATACCTTCGTTGCTGCGTTGGAGAAGGCAGTGGGGATGTTGAGGTGATATATTTGGAATGGAAGTAATGGAGAATGGGAGTAATAAAGTTGTTGCGGGCTACCAACAATGGGAGGCCGATATTTCTTTGGTTGAAGAGCCTTCAAACAAGGGATTGAAAGGACATAAAGACCTTTGGATCTGGAAGGAGGGCATGGAACTTGCCAAGAAAATTTACAAGCTAAGTGATGACTTACCGTCTGATGAACGATTCGGCTTAAAGTCACAATTGCGAAGGGCTGCCGTTTCTGTCCCGAGCAATATCGCGGAGGGATGGGGTAGAAACAAAAAGGGTTACTTCAGTCAACATTTGAAATACGCTCGAGGCTCTTTGCTTGAAATCGAAACTCAATTAATTCTTGCAACGGAATTGGACTTAATTGATAGCTCGAAGATTCAAACCACGTTAAAGTCGATCGGCAAACTGAGTGCTGGAATCATGAACCTCATGAAAAAACTCGAAGACCGATGACCACACACTTCTATTCTCCATTACTTCCTTTCTTCTATTCCTCGCCATGACCATCACCAAACGCCAAGCCGCCATCGTCTCTGACTTCGCCTTCTTTTCGAATTGGGAAGACAAGTACGCGCATATCATTGAGCTTGGTAAAGACCTGCCGATTATTGATGCGGCGAATAAAACCGAGGAGAACATTGTACGTGGTTGTCAAAGTCGCGTTTGGTTAGATGCCTCCTATCAGAACGGCTTAGTGCATTTTACTGCAGATAGTGATGCGATAATCACCAAAGGATTAATTGGCCTTTTGATCTCCGTTATGGATCAACAAGCGCCGGAACAAATCCTAAAAAGCGAGATCAATTTCATTGAGAAAATCGGGTTGAACGAGCACCTCTCTCCTACCCGTTCCAACGGCTTGGCGGCCATGCTCAAGAAAATGAAAATGTACGCTTTGGCCTACACCGCTAATACCGATAAACCATGAGCTCGCATCAAGAACGCAAGGAGTTGGAAGGACGTGTGATCGAGGTACTACGCACGATATACGACCCAGAGATACCAGTGGACATCTACGAGCTGGGGTTGATCTATGAGGTCAAGGTGCAAGAGGACATGTCTGTTCACGTGCTTATGACCCTCACCTCTCCATCCTGCCCAGTAGCGGAAAGCATGCCAGCGGAAGTAGAGGTCAAAGCGGGTCAAACGCATGGCGCTAATGGTGCTAAAGTGGAACTCACCTTTGAACCTGCGTGGGATAAGGACATGATGAGCGAGGCCGCGCAACTGGAACTTGGATTGTTGTAACAAACTTGAAATGCGAAAAAAGAAAGAAGAAAACGTGCGAAGCGCGGCTAACGTAGCTAGCTTTTCTAGTTTCTAGTTTCTAGTTTCAGCTTTCCTATCTCCAACCACCGTCATCACAATGAGTGAAATAGTCAACAAAGTCCAACAGAGCGGATTGATCACACTCGATTTAGAGGAGATGTATCCACAAGGGGAACGAACCCTCATTGACCTGAAAGATCAACTTTGGGAAGGACTTGCCCTCAAGGAAAAAGATTTTCGTGCTTGGATCAAAGAACACGATTGGTCACAATACAAGGGCCATTATGTTGGCATACACTGTAGCGCCGATGCCGTAATACCTACTTGGGCCTTCATGCTTGTATCTGTTCAACTTGCGCCATACGCGAACCTTGTATCTGCAGGGGACTTGCAACAGCTAGAACAAGCCATCTTCACTCGTTTTGTCGAGCGTTTTGATACAGAACCCTATACAAACGCCCGTATTATCGTGAAAGGCTGCTCTAAACTTCCTGTTCCCCTAAACGCCTATACGGAGTTGACCGCTAAACTCACTGCTGTAGCAAAGAGCCTAATGTTCGGTGAACCCTGCTCCACGGTGCCACTTTTCAAAAAACCGCGGGGTTAGGTTTTTCTCTTCCCTATCCCATTTGCAATGCTTGGACTCTTAACTTGCAACCCATGCTAAAATACGTGGGCACCACTGATCCGGAATATGTTGAACCAGAACGCTATAGTGCGCTGGACAGGTTCTTCCTGCGTTTGATGCACGACAAGCGCGACCTCCCTTTCTGCTACAAAGCTATTTGGGTGACCCTTTTTCTCATCCCACCGGGAATAGCGCTTTACTTCTTACAAGGCTGGATTTGGTGGGTCGTGGCCATATTCTACCTCTTCGTCAATAACATCACCTACAAAGGTCCATTCGGGCTTATGCTGCACTGCACCACACACCGCCCTTGGTTCAAGAACAACTTATTGAACCAGTATTTGCCCTGGGTGTTGGCACCGTTCTTCGGCCAAACACCGCAGACCTATCATGCGCATCACGTAGGTATGCATCATGCTGAAAATAATCTAGAGGCTGATGAAAGCAGCACTATGCCCTATCAGCGTGACTCCGGCACAAGCTTCCTCAATTATTTCTTTACCTTCTTCTTCACAGGCATATATACCCTTGTGCGGTATTTCCATGTACGTAAGATCAGGCAATTGGTCATTAATATCGTGCGCGGAGAATCTCTCTTTATCCTCATGTGCATTGGCCTGTGTTTCGTTAATTGGCAAGCAACACTGGTTGTATTCATACTACCCTTTGTGATTTTCCGATTGGTGGCTATGGCAGGAAACTGGGTACAGCATGCCTTCGTTGACCCGGATGACCCAGGTAATCATTTCAAGAACAGCGTAACCTGCATAAACGTAAAGTTCAACCACAAATGCTGGAATGACGGTTATCATGCTAGCCACCACGTTGATCCTAAACGACACTGGACAGATCACCCACGATTCTTCCGCGAACATTTAGATGACTATGTAAGGGAAAAAGCCGTTGTGTTCTCCGGTGTGAACTACCTCGACATATTCGGGATGCTCTTGCGTGACGACTACAAGAAGCTAGCTACGCACTTCGTGGACATCGGGAATACCTACAAAGACGATGAAGAGGTGATCGCGTTCTTACGCAGTAGGGTGGATCCAATTCCTTTTACGCCAGATCAGCAGGTCAGCAATACGGAGACTGTATTAGCAACCGTTTAGGTGTCCGCATTTCCTGCCACGTATCTTCGTGGCGATGCGAAGCTTGCTATTACTTACTTTACTCTCCCTCACGCTTACCCTATTTGGTCAGAATGTAGACGCTCAGTTCAGCGAAAACGGCTGGTACCTGAATCCGAGTGGCACCATTCGGATCTTGGTCATTTATGCTGAGATAGAATACGACAAGAACCCGAAGCGAGATCCTCAACCCAACGGGTCTGACCACTGGAAAAAGGGCCAACTCCCAACCTGGAAAGACAATGTCTTCGATCCGCAGCCTAGCAAGCTACCTACGGCTATGGTGAGCAGGTATTACCATGACATTTCCTTAGGACAGTATGTGGTTTTGGGAGATTACATCAACGAGATCATAACCATTAAGGAAAGCGAGCACCGTAGTGTAAACAACCTGAGCAAGGTGGCTGTGATCGAGGCAAACAAGCACGGTGAGTTGCGGACCAAGCACAACTTGAAGCCGTCGGACTTTGACATGTGGAAGGATACGAAAAAGCCCGGCTTTGTGAAAGAGAGCGGATCAGATGACCCCTATCGATATGACCACGTTATGGTAATCGCAAGGAACAGCTCCCTGAGACATGGTCAAGGCAGCACAGATCCGGGCAGTCCAGGGCCATTGTTCGGTTACAACACAGATACACAATCCCGATTCGGTGCCATGAATGGTTTGCCATTCGAGATCTTAAAGCACGAGTACAATCACCTGCTTCTTGGCGGCAATAACTTCCACAGCGGAGGCGGGAATGCATCACAATTTCAATCTTTTTTCACCTGCCAACAGGGTGGTTGGAGCATGATGGGTTCCGCTAATAGCTCTTTCTTGACCATGAGTGGATGGGATCGTTTCCGTCTTGGATGGAAGGCGGCAGATAGTAACTATTTAATTCGTGCATGGACCGCTGACGGGAAA
>CAZPEQ010000240.1:0-4761 GCA_964585605.1 uncultured Weeksellaceae bacterium
CCGGCTGCACCTATTGCTCTCCGGAGATCGCATCCGTAGGCTTAACGGAAAAAGTTGCCAAGGAAAAAGGAATTGAGATCAAAGTTGGCAAATTCCCGTTCAGTGCTTCAGGGAAAGCAAGTGCAGCGGGTGCTAAAGATGGTTTCGTCAAATTGATCTTTGATGCCAAATACGGCGAATTGCTTGGAGGTCATATGATTGGAGCTAACGTAACCGAGATGATAGCGGAGATCGTAAGTATCAGGAAGCTCGAAACCACTGGGCATGAAATTATCAAAACCGTACACCCACACCCAACCATGAGTGAAGCGGTAATGGAGGCTGCAGCAGCAGCTTATGGAGAGGTGATCCACTTGTAAGACACGGTTGTTCGCGTAAGTTCAACAAGAGGTTCCTAAGCGGGGTAATCAGGAAAGCGTATTTTCCCATCTGCTAGCAACACGATGTGTGGAATAATAGGAGAGATCGACCTGAAGGGAAGACCCGTGGAGAGTACCCGTACCGAAGCGGGGCTGGCTCGCCTACTGCATAGAGGACCAGATTACCATACCACGTCAAATTTGGGCACAGCGTGCTTCGGACATGCACGACTTTCTATTCTCGATATTTCTGAAAATAGTCACCAGCCTATGTTCGACCCTAGCGGTCGATACTGTTTGGTGTTCAACGGCGAGATCTATAATTACAAAGAACTCGCCAAGCAAGTAGAGGCCGCTGACATTACGCTTAAAACAAGCTCAGACACGGAGGTGCTGTTACACTTGTTGATCCTACAGGGGAAAGATGCGCTGCGTCTTTGCAACGGTTTCTTTGCATTCTGTTTTTACGATAAGGTCGCACGTACCGCGCTTTTAGCAAGGGACCGATTGGGTATTAAACCCTTATACTATCATCAGAAGGACGGAAGACTTCAGTTTGCCTCGGAACTTAAGGCCTTACTCAGCTATGACATACCCAAAACACTGAGTGGTAAAGCGTTGAACTTATACTTTCAACTGAATTACATACCAGCCCCCTTATCTATCATACAAGGCGTAAAGAAATTGCAACCGGGAACTTGCATTGAAGTCTTTAACGACAACGTCACCATCACGCCTTTTTATCGGATTGCAAGTACTGCCAACTCGGAGATCAGTTATCTAGAAGCACAAGCTGAGCTTCGCGCCAAATTGCAGCGATCAGTTCAATTGAGAATGATATCCGACGTACCTCTGGGTTCTTTTCTAAGCGGCGGGATCGATTCCAGTGTCATAGCTACGCTTGCGGCTTCAGGCACTAAAAAACTAAAAACCTTTTCGATCGGCTACGCCGACAACCCTTACTTCGACGAGACTCAATATGCCGAGTTGGTTGCAAAGAAAATCGGCTCAGACCACACGACATTTAAACTGAGTAACGCACGGATACTTGAACAACTACCTCAAGTCCTATCCGGCATGGATGAGCCCTTCGCCGATAGCTCTGCAATTGCGGTAAACGTGCTTTCTGAGCTTACTAGAGGCCATGTAACCGTTGCTCTATCAGGCGACGGTGCAGATGAAATATTCTCTGGCTACAACAAACATGCAGCGGAATGGCTCATACGAAACGACAAGGTAAAAACTGCACTAGCAACCGGAGGCCGATCGGTTTGGCGAGCAATGCCGCATTCAAGAAATTCGAAATGGGGTAACTTATTCCGTAAACTGGATCGCTTTGCCCAAGGTGCAAAGCTCAGTGCAGCTGATCGGTATTGGGAGTGGGCTTGTTTTCTGCAGGCTCAAGAAGCCGAAGCATTGTTACACCCGGACTATCACGCGGACTACTCAGCGATCAAACAAGACTACACACAAGACATTCTTGGCAAAGCCGATCTAACCGATGTACTGGAGGCGGATTGCCGGTTAGTGTTGCCAAACGACATGTTGACGAAGGTCGACAAAATGAGCATGGCCCATGCCTTAGAGGTAAGAACACCATTTCTTGATCACGACCTCGTAGACTTTGCTTTCACTTTGCCAGGGGACTACAAAATCAACAAGACATCAAGGAAAAGGGTCTTGCAAGACGCGTTCCGGGACCAACTTCCGCCCGAACTTTACAACCGTCCAAAACATGGCTTTGAGGTACCGTTACGATCATGGATGACGAATGAACTGCGGGCTAAAATTGAAGGCCGATACTTAAACCCTGACCGCGTGTCCGAAAAAAGAATCTTGTCAAGAGAGGCAACGCTTAACCTAAGTTCACGTCTATTTAGTACCAACCCAGGCAACAGTGGAATGACTGTGTGGGCGATAATGGTGCTTGACCATTGGTTAGAAGACTTGCAGACCTAGAACACATGCCGCGCGTATTAAGGATTATCAACCGTTTTAACCTAGGTGGCCCCACCTATAACGCCGCGTATCTCTCTAAGTACTTGGCACCGGACTTTGAGACTTTGTTGGTCGGTGGTCAGTGGGATGAGAGCGAAGCTGGTTCAGGGCATATATTGAACGCGCTGGAGTTAGACCCTATCGTAATACCAGAGATGCGGCGTAACATCTCAATGAGCCGGGACAGAGCAGCTTACAAGCGGATCAGGAAGCTAATCGCGGACTTCAAACCGGATATTGTGCACACGCACGCAAGTAAGGCGGGTGCGGTAGGCAGATTGGCAGCTACAGATGCGCAAGTGCCTGTTGTCCTTCATACATTTCATGGGCATGTATTCCACTCCTACTTCGGCAAGGTCAAGACTAATGTTTACAAGAACGTTGAGCGATTCTTAGCGAAACGCTCGACCAAGATCATCGCGATTAGCGAAAAGCAAAAACAGGAACTCGTCCAAGAGCATCGTATTTGTTCTGAAGACAAAATAGAAGTTGTGCCTCTTGGCTTTGACTTGGATCGTTTCCAAGAGGATTTGCTTGGTAAAAGAGCATTATTCAGGCAGATTTATGGTCTTCAAGAAGACGAGATCGCAATTGGGATAATCGGCAGACTTGTGCCGATAAAAGATCATTGCACATTCCTAAAGGCAATAGACATCCTACGCAAACAGTCCAAAAAGAAGATACGGGTCTTTATTGTGGGCGATGGTGAATCTCGATCTACCATTGAAGAAGAAGCTACAAGACTTTCAATTCCTTTTAACGAAGGGCCTCATGTAAATGGGCAGGGCTTGAAAAATGTAGCGGTGAACGGCCTCTCAGGTAAAAACGGTCAACCCATACTCACATTTACCTCGTGGTTAAAAGAAGTAGATATTGTTAATGCCGGATTGGATATCGTTGCGCTTAGTTCCTTGAATGAAGGAACCCCCGTGAGCTTGATAGAAGCTCAAGCGGCCAACAAGCCGATCGTTTCTACCCAGGTTGGGGGAATCGAGAATGTTGTTGTGCCTGGGAAGACCGCATTACTGAGCCCTCCCGCCGATCCAGAATTGCTTGCCCAGAACCTATTAAGAGTAGTTGAAGATCCTGACTTAAGGCGTTCTATGGGAAGTTTAGGATGGCAACATGTCTCTGAACAGTACCATTACTCGCGTTTAGTTAAGGATATGAGCACATTATACCGTTCATTACTCTAGTCGGTATAAGGTCTTTCACATCTCAATAATCCTATTTTTGCTGCAAATAGTATCTCGCATGAGGAGGAGTTCCATCAAAATACTACTGGTTTGCTCGTTACTGGCTTTTCTAAGTAGCTGTAGCGTGAACAACGACATTATGTTCAAAACACCAGTGGACTATGTATTCGACACACCTCCGGATACCGTGGTCACGGAATTTGAAATACAACCAAATGATGTATTGCGCTTTAGACTATTTGCCAATAACGGCTTCAAAATCATTGACCTCGTCAGTTCGGGCAATGACATTCGTTTTTTCAATGCGCAGCAGCAATTCACGTATTTAGTTGAGGCTGATGGTACCGTTAAACTGCCGTTGATCGATCGACAGAACGTTGCGGGCATGACCCTCCGAGAAGCTGAAATATACCTAGAGGAGAAGTATACCGCAGAGTACAATAATCCGTTCGTTCAGCTTACGATAAGTAACAGGCGAGTCGTTGTGTTTCCCGGAGGAGGAGGAGATGCGGTAGTCGTTACTTTGAGTAACAACAACACTACTTTGATTGAGGTACTTGCTAACGCGCAAGGGGTAGCTCGAAGAGGTAATGTAGAGCACGTCAAAATCTTCCGGAAGCAAAAGGGAGGGGAACGGCTTGTTTATGAATTGGATCTAAGCACGATAGAAGGCATTCGACATGCAGATATGGTCATGCAAACGAATGACATTGTATATGTACAGCCAAATGCTGAAATCGCGAGAGAGATATTGTTTGACATTAACCCAATAGTGACTCTACTCTCCAGTGTTGCGTTGGTATTCGGCATAGTAAGGACATTTAATTAAGCGTTAACATTCCAGAGGAAAAGCCTCCATGCTGAACGAGGATATTAGCAACCAGAATCTGAACTTCGAGAGTTATCGCGAACGGATAACCAATTTCAGTAACGAGTTCGAGCTGGGGCTGTTCATTTACATCGTGCGGCAGTCACTTATTTGGGTGATTCTGTGCATGTCGTTGGCGGCTGCTTGCGCTTACCTCTACCTAAGATTCACCGCTCCTATCTACAACAGCTCGGCGATTATTCAGATTGACGAATCCAACACTGCCGAAAAGGTATTAAACGTTAGTGACATTTATGAGAACAGCGGCATTCTGGCCAACTTGGAATTGATACGCTCCAAGTTCATGATCGACCGAGCTCTCGATCGCCTACCCCTCCAG
>CAZPEQ010000241.1:0-4759 GCA_964585605.1 uncultured Weeksellaceae bacterium
ATGCGCAATACCATTCAAAAAACCGGGAACCTCCGTATCGGGCATACCCACTAGCGCCATAATGTCCTGGAGCGTGAAGTCCCTTTCTTCCGAGTCTTTAAACTTACTTATATCGCGCTCGTTGGTTAAGAGGTCTATGTTCTGCGGATTAGTTGATGAGTAGATCATCATTACTTTTTGCCCCTTATAGAAATTCTTGAATTCATAATTGGAAATGTCTTCCGTCGCGGTCACCGTTTGACCCTCTTCGGTGCGGAACCGAACGGTAACACTGGTAAAGTCGAGACCTTTTCTTGAAGTATAGGATGATCCGGAGATGATCACACCTTGCGTTTCTACCTGGGTGCTTTTTAAGACCCGGTCGGCACCACTTTCCAGTATCCATGAAAAGATGAAAAAGACGATTAAACCGGGAATTGGAGCTAGAATTAGGATCGGGGATATATCACGCCCCGCTACGCCGTTCTTTTTCTCGTTCTCCAGCTCGAGCTGCACGTTCTCGGTTGTCCAACTTTTGAAGTAAACCACGGCAAACAATCCGGCGAGCGTAAAAGCAATTGCGCCAACTATGGAGATCAGCGTAGTGGCCGTGTACCCTTTGCCGGGCAAAATGAACAAGAAGGCCAACAGGGTAAGTAAGGCGGTTAACGCCAGGAGGGCGAAGGTCAATTTGCGTTCTGTAGGCAGGGTGGCCAGTTTGTTCTCATCGACCTGCACTTGTGCCGCTTTCAAGTATGAAGCAACCTCTTCTTCTGATAGGCCCCGTTCCTTCAGGTCACTCTCGATCTTGTATTGAAAGTCTGATTGCTTTAAACGTTTAATCACTGATTCAAGAATAGTATTGTCCATGGATACGATGCGGGCTTATAAAATCTGCTCTTCTCCCTTGTTGATTGGTTCCAAGTTATTCAATTTTTGAACAATCTGAATTTCGGGGGAGGAGGAGTATAACGAATGCATGACATGCGCGAGATACGGAGCGCGACAGCCCTTATGAGTGTGAGCCTTGCGCGGGCATGTGGCATGACATGGTGCTGTTGGTATTTTTCACTTAAAGTTCGTTTGGAATCATGAATTGGTCAACTCCATATACTTTCTTTATTTGAATTCCATCCCAACTACTTCGGGCCGCAAGAAAACGCTCCTCTACATCATCAGCGTCAGGAGTTTGTATGTATACCTTTTCTAGCGTATCCATTGCACCAATAAGCCTTCGGTCAATTGTACGATTAAAGAATGGAAACGAATATCCAATTACAACCAGCAACTCAGCCTCTTTCATGCACTGTTCCGCTTGACTCACTACATTATTCTCGCTTCTATCTTCCTCCCATGCAAACGAAAGGCTTGGATAGACTTGACCTAGATACTTACCCGCTGCATAGCTTCTAGTGAACGAGCTAATCGCTTCTTTGTTCAGGTCAGTATTGATATCAGGTATAAAAGTGTATTCACGCCACCCTCGTCCATCATTAAGAGCAGTAGTTCCGTTCAATTTAAATAGATTGAATCTGTCCGGTGTTGGTGAATTCCGCTCTCCATACTTCGACACTGTCCCAAGATAACTCTGACTTGAGCTGAGTCGTTTGTCTCCTGTGTACTCAAACAACGACATTTCAAATTGGTAGTCGTAATTCCAACTTACAATATTGATGTTTTCAGGAAACCTGGCATAAGAACTCTCAAGAATAGAAGCATAGAACAAGTCGTAACGCTTATCTGGAGGATTCTTCATCTGTTCGACAATTAAGAATATAGATAGCACAAGTTTTAGTCTCTCGTATTCGGGGTTCGAGTGACTTTTAATCCAAAGCTTTTTTGCAAATGTATCTATGCTCGCGTGAGTTTCACAATGCTCTAAAAGCCATTTAAAGTCTTCAATGAGTTCCTTCTGGAGTGTACTCTTAGTTTTGTGCTGAGCAATGTCAAACGGCTCCTCGTCAAGTACGAATTCATTTGATTCGAAGAGCGCAATCATATTCCTTAACCGTTCAGGAATTTCTTTTACGATTGGCAGACATCCTCTACTTGCTCCTGCTCCTATGTAAAAGATAATTTTCTTCATTTGTGATTACCTACAACATATCAAAGCTATGAAACGAAACTTGGTGCTATGGGTTGGTTTGTGCGGCTTTGTTTTATAGGTTGTGTTGTAGCTACTCTCCTGGTGTGACTACTTTGTCCAATCCAAAGGCGTTATCAAGCCTTTGATGTGTGAGGTCATCTCGATTTATTGCCGACTGAAGAACTTGGAGAAGACTCATTCCTCCGTCGTAAATGTCCTGTAGCTTCCCTTTACTAGCCACGGCTATCAATGCAAGCGAGCTAGAATCGGGATCGGGGATATATTACGCCCTGCTACGCCGTTCTTTTTCTCGTTCTCCAGCTCGAGCTGCACGTTCTCTGTTCTCCAACTTTTGAAGTAAACCACGGCAAACAATCCGGCAGGCGTAAAAGCAATTGCGTCAACTATGGAGATCAGCGTAGTGGCCGTGTACCCTTTAATGGGCAGAATGAACAAGAAGGCTTACAGTGTTATACCTCTCCAAACCATGCAGGCCGTGGAGTTCCTAGCTACATTTCCATACAGCGACACAAGCAATAGACTTATTTTTCTAAGGTGTTAAAATCCTGCAATAGCTCATCCCGCTCTTGGTCAGAATAGATCTGTGATTTTGCAAGAGAGCTTTTGAACAACTCCGTTGTTTCAGAGGTATCTCTACCCAATTTTAATTGAGCATCCATTATAAATAACCAACCATGAGAAAAATTGGGATAATTCTGCATTAATATTTCCCAAGATTCAATTGCCTTTTCGTATTGTTTTTCACCATGGAAAAACCATCCTTTCCCATTTAATACTCCAAGAGAGAATACTAACCTGTTACCGTAGTTAAGGTGAATCTCTTCTTCCAACGAACTAAGGATCGTCAAGTCTTTTTGTTCGTTGGAAATATATTTATTCTGTAGGTGCGCCCATTTTTCGAACACTTCATACAATGCTGTTCCAATTGCTAATCCTGGCGTAACATTATGATCCGCCTCTTCAAATGAGAAGCCTTTTGCGTCTAAGAAGGGAGTATTGAGCTGTTGGAGTGCAGAATCCATTTGAGCGAAATCGGCCGGATAGTCATTTCCAATTGCGAAGCGATAATATTTATGTAAGGTAGATGTCCTATTCTGCAGTTGGGCCAGTGAATCACTTAGATCAACATTTTTCTGAATGAAAAACGGACTTATTGAGATAACGGCATTCAATTCATCTATCCTAGAAAATAACAATGAACTTGTAAAATAACCGTACCTAGAATGACCTATAAAAACCCTGAATGAGGATGCATTGAACTTGTTCTCAGCAAGTGGTATCAGTTCACTGAAAATGAACCGTTCATTCTCTATAGCAAGCCCCTTGTCATTTGACTGTTTGTGTAAAGTCTCATAATAACGGTGATCAATATCAGATTCGATGCTTATGACCACCGCTGAAGGCATTTGTTCGTTGCTGGTCAAGTAGTCGATCGTATTTAGTATATAATTATGACTTCTCTGATTTTGTCTGTCGAATACAACGATCAAAGGAAAATCGCGATTAATGTTCTCCTGCCATTCAAAAGGGACTGTGACCGTGATATTTTTATTAAAACCAAGTTGCTTGGAAGTGATCGTAGTGTCCAATAACTTCTTATACCGTTCATATTCTTGGGCAGAAAGAGTATGTAATCCAAAGAAGGTTAAAAAGAGAGAAAGAAGTATTTTATTCATGCGTTTGATCTCTTATCGTTTACCACACCTCCCAAATCGTAGCCGTTGAGCCCTTGTCAAAACCGCCTCTCCATCAACATCTCCTGTAAGGGATGTTGATGGCCGACGGAGACAAATACGCTCAACATTCGCTGCGGGAAGCATTGAGGAAGAATGAATGGCATGTACGTGGATGACGTTCAAAGTACGCAGTCTTGTCTTCAATGTTGTCAACTTTCTTACTTATCTCTCGCCGTATTGGCTGATTTCTTTTGGCATATTCGTCCGCTGGCATCACCCTTCAGGCGGGGGGATGTCAAGCGTAAATCCGAAATAGTCGTTAGCATACGTTCCGTTCTCAATTGTCCCGCTGCTGTTGGCCTTGTCAGTATGGCTTCCCGGCTCTTGGCCATTAGAACAACCCCAAAGTAAACAGAATATTAGAACGTAAATCAGGTATTTCATTCGTAATTCTTAGTGTTTGACAACATATCAAAGCTAAGAAGCGAAATCCCGAGTTACGATTAAACCCGTCCGCCGGTTCATCGAGGACTTTGTCCAACGTTCACCCTTTTAGGTCATTCAGGCTTTGATCGAGCCAAGCTATGTACCACGCCAAAAAACCAAGTCTCTCCTTTCCTTCGGTTGTTGCGGGATAGATACCCTGATCGCTTGATCTATTATCAATCCAAATGTTTCCTTTTTCTTCTCCGGTAACAACGAGCATGGCGTAAATCGCACATCCATAGTGACAGATTTGCATTGCTCCTGAAACATGGCGATTGTCGAAGTAGTTTGCCTCCCAGTCGGCGTAGTTTTTCTCTGCTGATGGCTAACCTAGTCCTGGCGGTGGCTGCAGAATCATTTGAAACACGCATGGCTCAACTAACACAACGCGTTATTGTTGTAACTACCCCTTTATTCCGGTGCGATAAGGCCTAACAAGATCTGAGGCGAAAGTCGCTTGCTATAATCAGGGTTAACGTGTTGATATTGGACCTTTCCCTTATTCACAATA
>CAZPEQ010000242.1:0-4732 GCA_964585605.1 uncultured Weeksellaceae bacterium
AATGATCTTTATATCCAAGTCTTTGATCGCTCCTGTAACCGTACTATACGCGCCTAACAAAAGCAGGATGAAAGCACCGCTGATACCGGGCAGTATCATGGCGCAAATAGCTAATGCACCCGCCCCAAATATGAACCAAGGTGCTTCATTGCCCACTGTGCCGCTGCTCATGCCAACGAAAAGGCTGATTCCTGCACCAACGACCAATGCTAATATCACCGTGATGTTCCAATGGCGGATCTTCTTCGCAACAAGCAAAATACTCGCAACGATCAAACCGAAAAAGAAGGCCCAAATAAGTACCGGTTGATGGTCTAACAAGTAGGTGATGGGCCGCACCATAATGATCACGCTGGCTAGAATACCGGCGAAAAGGGTGACCAAGAATGTGCCATTCGCCTGCTGCCATGCGCCTAAAAGCCCGTCCGCTTTGAGTGCTTTCAATGTATCGGGGCCAATAGCCCTTATAGAGCTGATCAACTCTTCATAAATACCCGAAATGAAAGCAATGGTGCCGCCTGAAACGCCAGGTACAACATCCGCTGCACCCATGCCCATGCCTTTTAGGAACAACAGCGCGTATTCCTTTGGTTTCCTTGTCATTCTAGTACTTCTCCAGCGAACTATCGAACTTATCGATCCAATCTAGAATGCCTCCTTCTAAGACAACCGCATGTTCAAACCCACTTCTGTGCAGCGAGTCTACCACGGCCTTCGCCCTTCGTCCTGATCGGCAAAGAATTACGAGCGGAGTGTCTTTTTCTAACTCCGATTGCCTGTCTAGGATCTCGGCCATGGGAATATGGGCACCACCAATATTACAAATAGCTACCTCGTAAGCTTCTCGTATGTCCACTAATTGATGCGGCTTTTGATCATCCCGCATCTGTTTGAGCTCTTCAACGTTCACGACTTTCCGTTATTGTTTGGTTCTGGTTGATCGATCTGCTGCTTCAGTTGTGCGGTGATGCGGTCGGGCAGGTTATCAAAGAAAGTGTCTCCTCGCAACCCTAGGCGAAGCGTTTCCATGGCAATGACCTCATGGGGAGAGATATTACCCAAGTTCACGTTCGTACCGAATTGTTTGATGAAGTATACCTGCTGCGATTTTATAGGTGCTTCCCATATGATGTCCTTCGGATCGACTTTCGCGGTAATGCGATTCACAAGAACGGAATGTGCTTTGCCGTTAGGTCTGTAAATACCTACTGTCCCACTCTCGCGAGCTTCCGCGATCACTTTCCAGCTACCTGCCTCAAGTTCTTTCTCCATCATGCGCGTCCACTTCGCAGGGCTGATTAGAATGCCTTCTTCCTTTGAACCTACCTCAGAAAGTACGGTGAAATTCTTTGCTAATTCAGCGATGTATTCACACTTTAAACCATGCTCCAGAATGATGGAACCATCGGAAACCTCTACCGTATCCACACCGAATTCCCGCATCATCTTCACATAGTCGCGGAACATACCGCGGGCTACGAAAGCTTCGAACAGCGTTCCTCCCAGATAGACTTTAATGTTCGCCTTCTGGTAGCATTCGATCTTCTCTTTCAGGTTGTTGGTCACATAGGAAGAACCAAAACCGAGTTTAACAAGGTCAACGAATTGCTCAGAGCTGGAAATCAGGTCTTCAGCCTGCCGAACAGAAAGTCCTTTGTCCATGACCATGGTTAAACCATGAACGCGATCCTTTATGGTTCGTTTGGGTATGTGCGTGAGTTTATAGTTCATTGTCTGTACAGACTTATCAGATGAATCACATCTGGCATTTGTTCAGCCTGGGGGAAATGTTCGAGTAATAAATGATGCAAGGCATGATCCATTATCAAGGCTTCCTCTAGCTCGATGATAGCTTCTTGTGTTCTACCTGCCCGCAGCAAATACGAAATGCAACGGTAACGATAAGCGGCATTCAACTTATGGATGAACTCGCTTTCGCGCATTTTTCGCAAAGCACATTCAGGCCCTTTCATGTGCAACAAGAGGTCGGCATGATCCAACCAACCATCTAAATTCTCAGGCTCTAACTTATTCAGCTTGGTATAGGCGCTGAATGCTTCATCGTAGCGTTGTGCTCTACCTAGCGAATTACCCATGTAGTAGAGCGCGTCACTGTTATCGGGATCTACTTTGAGCGCCATCTCCAAGTCCGCTATCGCACCAGCGGGTTTACCCAAAAGATCCTTTACAATGCCTCTGCCAATATACGCGTCAGTCCATCTGGGGTCCAATGCAATGGCCTGGTCATAATTCAACATGGCCTTGTTGTACTCCTCTAGTTTCTCGTAACACTCTCCTATGTAACTAAAAGTGATTGCCTGAGCACCTTCAATCGCAATGTGTTCTTGGTAGCAGCTAACAGCCTCTTCGTACTTGCGAATCCGCAATAAGTTGATGGCTTTGCTCATTAAAGCAGCTGTAAAGCGGTCGTTGATCGCTAGGCAATAATCGTGCGCCTCACAGCTTTCTTCGAACCGATTCTCTCTTCCCAACGCATTGCCCAAATTGTGCCAAGAAACAAAAGAGTAGGGGTGCTGATCCAAAAACCATTTGAAGTAAATGATCGCTTCTTTGTTCTTGCCACTGATGTCAAAACAGTAGGCGAGTTCGTAAAGAATCGCCTCGTTCTCCGGATTATGGTTCAGGCCTTCTTTCAATGCTTGAATCGCTTCGTTGATCCGATCCGCATTCTGCAATTCGAAGGCCAGATCCAAATACAACTCGTCTTTCGCTTCTCCACTGAGTTTTAGGGCCTTCTTGTAAAAGTGGATAGCCTTTTCGTGATCACGCAGTTGACTGTAGATACTAGCCTTCTGCAAATACAGTTCACCGTTGTTGGGCTCTAAGGCCTCTATTTTATCAAAAACGGCCAAAGCCTGATTTAAATGACCAAGGCTAAGCAACACATCCGCTTGCGAGAACAGCAGATTAAGGGACCCCGGATGTTGTTGATTTGCGAGTTGGATGACCTTCTCCGCTTTTTTAATCTCCCCAGCACGGAGGTAATAATCTACGAGTAGTTCATACTCTTGAACATCAAAGAAGTACTCATCATTTCGCTTTAACATGCGCTCAAACCGCTTCACACTATTCTCTGCGGCATCATCACTATCAGAAAAGGGAAGCATTCCCTCGCTCATGTATTATCGAGTTGGTTAGCGCAAATTTACGGAAGTACGTCCTTATCGTGGATTCACAACCAATCGTTATCAACAAATGGTGCCTATCCATATCCCTGGTCTGCCATCGGCTAAATTTGCCTTCTGATCTAAACTCGCACAGAATCAAGCGTTCATGACATTAATACGATCTATTTCTGGGATCAGGGGTACCATCGGTGGTAGACCTGAAAAAGGGCTAACGCCTTTAGATATTGTAAAGTACACGGCGGCTTTTGGATTGATCATGAAGGAACGTGCTGAGGGTCAGTCAACTAAAATGGTGATCGGTAGAGATGCACGCCCGTCAGGCCCTATGGTCAAACAACTGGTGGTTGCGACGCTGAACGGGTTAGGCATTGATATCATAGATCTAGACCTGGCTACTACGCCTACGGTGGAAATGGCTGTTGTAGGAGAGGGTGCCATTGGAGGTATCATTTTAACAGCAAGCCACAACCCGAAAGAATGGAATGCGCTGAAATTGCTGAACAGCAAAGGAGAATTCATTACTGCTGCCGTGGGAGAAGAGGTACTGCACCGAGCTGCAGGAGGAGATATGAGCTTTTGTGAGGTTGAGGAAATAGGAACGGTCGAAGCTCGTACGAACTGGTTGGAGAAACATATTGAGGCCATTTTGGCATTGCCGACTGTCGACGTGGACTTGGTCAAGGAGAAACAATTCAAAGTCGTGGTCGATGGGGTTAATTCCGTTGGAGGAGTGGCTGTACCAGCCTTGCTTCGGGCAATGGGTGTTGATACAGTAGAGCTGTATTGTGAGCCTAACGGCGAGTTCCCGCATAATCCAGAACCGTTGCCAGAACATCTGAAAGACCTTTCGGATAAGGTCGTTCACTACGGTGCTCATTTCGGTATCTCGGTGGATCCTGACGTAGATCGCTTGGCGCTTGTATGTGAGAATGGGGAGATGTTTGGGGAGGAGTACACCCTCGTGGCCTGTGCCGATCATGTGCTTGCTTCGCGCCCAGGAAATACTGTGAGCAATATGAGCAGTACGCGCGCCTTACGCGATGTGACCGAACAAGCTGGCGGGAAGCACACAGCTAGTGCAGTGGGTGAGGTGAACGTCGTTAACACAATGAAAGAAGTGAATGCCGTGATCGGAGGTGAAGGAAATGGTGGTGTGATCGTTCCTGAATTGCATTACGGCCGGGATGCCTTGGCCGGTATCGCTCTGTTCCTGACCAAATTGGCAACATGTGGCTTGAGCGCTTCTGCGTTAAGGGCCTCTTATCCAGATTACTTCATTAGTAAGAACAAGATCAAGTTGGAACCGGGTATGGACGTTGACCGCATCTTGCAGGATGTAGAGGCTCGTTTCCCTGATCAGCCCAAGAACACGGTAGATGGTCTGAAGATTGAATTCGGTAAAGAGTGGGTTCACCTGAGAAAAAGTAATACAGAGCCGATTATTCGGATCTACTCAGAGAGTACCGATAAGGATCACGCCGATGCCTTAGCCAAGCGCTTAATAGAGGCGATCGAAGAAGTAGCGGGAGTGTCCTGAGTGATCTGCCCGTGTAGGAATTACACTGATCATGCTCCTGAGGTAG
>CAZPEQ010000243.1:0-4729 GCA_964585605.1 uncultured Weeksellaceae bacterium
GTTCAGGCGTGAATTCAAGGGTGCTGAGATATCGACGTTCCAAGAGATGGGCGTTGATCTCAACAAAGATGTTTTCATGTACGTTGAACACGCAGATAGCATTACTTATATGACGTGGATGTTCCCCCTGTCTGATCTCGAGTCATTCAAGAATGTATGGATGCGAGAGTTGCGCATCGATCCTGAAGCAGGTTCGCCTCAAATGAAAAATGAGGTCTTCATATACTGGAACGACAAGGCGGCCACTTTTACGGTGGCCTATATGCACGATCGGTATTCAAATGAGTATGGTGCGTATCCTGATGAGTATGATGAAGCAGTACAGGAAGAGATCCTCTACGAAAGGGAGGCTATTTACGATGACATAGAGGCAGTTGAAATGCCCCCACCTCCACCGCCGTCATCTGAAGATCTGGATATAGAAGAAGTTGAAATAGTGATAGAAGAGACCGGCAATGTGGCAGAACCAGCACAAACGGTAGAAGAAGTAGTGGAGGAGCAGTATGAAGTCGAAGAAATTGTTGCACCTGATTTTGAATATAATGATCGGTATAGCCGGGGTGATGACCTCATGTATAAGTGGCAACTCGCTCGCCTGGAGCGTATGAAGTCGACGATGGGAAAAGGTCCTGTGCTATCTAGTAAACGTCATGCTTCTGTGGCTGCTTCCAAGGCAGATGGTAGTATGTTCTTGGATTACGGCTCGGTTAAGGACAAAGGCTTGTTCAACCTCTTAGATGCCTATTTCCGTTCAGAAGCTGATAGCGAGTACGAATTGATGCGGAACGTGCTAGGAGGGTACACTGGTACTTCTTTTCATTCAGATTTGAACTTCGGCGATCGTCAGATCACTTGGGAGTCCGATGTAGTAATGGGCGCATCTCTTGCCAAGACGCAGAAAAAGGTCATGAGTGGTAAGATGAACAAGAAGTATCTCCAGTATATGAACGATGATGCACTCATCGGATATTATGCGATGCATGTTGAAACGGGGGCACTTCTTCAATCCTATTCTGAGCAACTATCCATTGCTGGTGATGATACGACCCAATTAGGTGGAGCTATGTCATTGGTTGGCGAGTTGCTGGCCTTGGTTTTGGATGAAGAAGAGATTGCTGAGTTCCTGCCAGGCAGCATGGTCATGACGTTTTCTGATTTTGAACGACACCTGATAGAATATACGACTTATGAATATGATGACAACTTTGAGCGAACTCCGGTAACGCGTGAAAGAGAGCAGATCATGCCTATGTTCATGGCGATGGTGGAGACAGGTAGACCTGATTTGGTCAATAAGTTGATTCGCCTTGCAATGAAGGAAAGAAGAGCTGGTGTCAAGGAAACCGAACTGGGTTTTGAGCTGGCAGAGAGCCCTATACCGGTTATGTTCTTTACGAAAGGGGATATGTTCTTTATTGGGAATGATGCGGATCAGCTAAGGCAGGTCAAGAATGGAGCCTTCAAGAGTGGCCTGAACGCAAAGCACAAGAAGGCCATAGGCAAGAATAACCTGGCGGTGTTCTTTGATGGTAAAGCATTGCTGGATGATATGGCGGCTGTTTTTCAAACAGGTCGGCAGAGCGACTACGTTTCTTTTCTACAAGGCAAGGCGGAGAATGTGATGATCACTTCGAAGATGAAGAATAGCAATACGTATAGCTCACAAATGGTAATTGAATTGCCTGATGGTGAACAGAACGGATGGGCATACCTGTTGAACTTGATCAATAGGTTGTACGAATTTGACAAGGAACAGTATTAGGAAAGAAGAGTTGAGGCTATGCTGTGCGGCATCTTCCTATTGAGTCGGGGGTATGTGAGACTTTTTAGGGTTTTAATGTAGGAGCTACAGCAGTGAGCAAATGAGGACGCCGGTGACCATCGCAATACCAAAACTTAGAAGTGTTCCGATTAAAATGTACTCAGTGAGTTTTACGTCATCAGAATCACGAAGGTCTCCGAAACGAAATACTGATTTAGCTGCAAGTAAGAATCCGATGCCTGCCATATGGTCGCTCATCATGAAGGCTAGAACAAAAAGCCGCTCCAGCATGCCTATGAATGCTCCAGCTTCGATCAAGGACGCGTTATTTCGTTCCTGACTGATCATTTGAGACCATTTAGAGACGATTGCTTTAATAATCCGAGAAGCAGGTATGGTCAGGAAGAGAGTTGCTGCGAAGAAAGACAGGTTTTTTGTGGTAATGAAGGTAAGTGGATCGATACTACGCTCTTCATTCCAATACCATATGAGTAACAGGCTCAAGATGTGAAGCAGTTGATCGATTAAGAACCACCTATGTTTGCTTTGAGGGCGTTGGACGTAGAGTTTGGTAATATCAATGATAAAATGAATGGACATCGTGATTAATGCGAGTTGCAAACTCCAGGTAAAGGCCAATACTAAAAGGGCATGAATAGCGACATGAAGGTATAACCAGAGTGAGCCTGCTTTTTTCTGTTCCTTACTTGCTACCCACTTGCTTGGTTGTAAAATGAAATCCCCGATCAGATGAGCGATGATGAGCTTGAGCAGTATCATCTTTTTAAGTGCTTCAATATTAGGTGGGAGTAACGACTTTCTAATAGAAGGATTAGGTCAACTTGCGCTCTGGACTTGCGTTCACTTACAGATGATTGCTTGATCCCAAGACGATCAGCAAGGTTCTGTTGGCTGATTTTGGGGTTATATAGGTATGCTGTCATTAAAGTTGCACTGGCGGGTGTCCATTGATCCATTATCTGCGACGCAAGAAGTAATTCTAAGTTCAGTTCGGCATTCACTTCTGGCCACGGTGTGGAAACTGTTAGCCTGTGTTTGCTATCCATAAATGTATCGAAAGCGTTTCCAGAGCGTGTGTAGGCTTCACCGTTTGTTGCGGTGACTTTTGTTGAAGGGACGGGGCTTTTATCAATTCCAATCGCCATACGAGCATCGAGGCTTTTGCTTTGCTTCAATGCACTTTTGATCTTGAGAGCGACCTTGAGCGCGTTCTCGGGTTCTAGGATAGCCAATTGAAAACTGTCTCCACGGTATATATCAAAGTGTGAAGATTTGTAGGCGTTGGCATCTAAAAGTCGCTCAAGTAATTCGCTCCAGGAAGAATCTGGTTGTTTGCGTGAATCCACGATATCACCAGTTATGACAGCTAGCATCTTATAGGCATATTAATCGATAAATTCAAATATAGGCATATTGGCCGATATTTAAAATTATAGCCATAATGGCCTATACCTGTAGAATGCCGAAATGATTTACTAGAAGGTGCTTAATGCGACGGCTTTTAGCACGCTTAGGTCTAGAAAGGCAAAGAAATGATTGATTCTCTGGGATTATTTAGCTTCCCATACCCTGTGTGCTTGCCGACAAGAAATCAGGAACTTCCGGTTAGGGGTTTACCCTACGCAACCATTAAAAAATCCGCCATCAACTGCGCACCCCAATCATGGCTTTTCTCGGGATGGAACTGCACGCCATAAACGTTACCGCGTTGGACACTGCTGGTGAACTCCAAACCGTAAGTTGTTCGGGTAACAATATCGGCAGGATCAGCGCAGTCAAAGAAGAAACTGTGGCAGAAGTAGAATTGTTCGTCAAGCGGAAGATCTGTAGTTATCGCATTGTTACGAACGATTTTCAGGGTGTTCCAACCCATGTGCGGAACTTTGATGGGCAGCGCGTTGTCGAATTTTCGCGTTGTAGCGTCTATCCACCCGAGCCCGGTCGCGTCACCTTCCTCTGACGACTTGGAGAATAATTGCATGCCTAAGCAAATACCCAAAATCGGCGTGTTCTCTTCCTCAACTTTCCTGCGTAATACGGAGAGGATACCTCGTTCTTTCAGGTTTTGCATTCCCTTTGCAAAATGGCCTACACCGGGTAAGATCAGCTTGTCTGCAGATGCAATTACCGTAGGGTCAGAACTGATGACGGTATCTGAAACGGCAGCTTTCGTGCGGTTCAGTACCGAACGCAAGTTTCCCATACCATAGTCGATCACAACAACCTGTTTACTCATGCTTAACGCGCGTATTTTAGGTAAAGGATACTCGGTACCAAATTGAAATTGCTGGCAATCCGGATCGGGTATTTCAAACTGCGAATAAGTGGAAGTAAGGTGCGGTAATCTCGGTGACTTTTGTTCGACTCCTCCATAATGGCGTCAAACTCAGCGCGCGAAAGATCGAGTTTGGTCATTACGTAGTCTACCCATTTTTCTTCATAGGCGTATGCACCAGCTTCGATCTCGGCCAGTGCTTCTTCTCGGCTGATCTGCCCGCTACGGGTTAACGCAGAAAGTTCCGTTTTACGCTTATCAATGTTGAACTTCTTAGGCAAATAGAATGACTGGAACCACTTTGTAAAACTGTTGTCGTGGTGATGCCCTCCATAGTAAGTCCAGCCTACCTCTTTCTCAAGAACAGCGTCTACTTTTTTCTTGTTGTAATCGATGAACTCCATCAAGCGCACTTCGCGAACACGCTTGCCGAAAAGGATCCACAATAGACGAGGAAGGCTCATTACTGGCCAACTCGTGATTTTCTTCGTTCCGAATTTTCGGTGAACGGCCTTGTAGTAGAGGCTGTCCATGTACGTCCAGCTGATCGGCGAGGTACCTTCGGTGCGGAAGGAGTGACCGTTCAAGATGTATTTGATGCCTTCCTTCGCGGCGGTTTCATACAACACGGAGTAGATAGCGTAATCTGTTGGAATATCCGCATCCGGTAC
>CAZPEQ010000244.1:0-4724 GCA_964585605.1 uncultured Weeksellaceae bacterium
GAAGCAGAAGTTACACAAGGCAGTCCGTGGCTGGATAAACGAGTGCGCACGGCGATCAGCCATGCTTTAGATCGGGAGAAGTTGGTCAACTTTATTTACAACGGTATAGGTCGGCCGGCGGATGGTGGTTTCATACCCGCAGGTTTGCCCGCCTTTGATCCTGAGGTTGTTGCTGGGCCGAAGTATGACCTGAATAGGGCGAAGGAGCTGCTCGTAGATGCTGGCTATGAAGGAGGGAAGGGCCTTCCTGTGCTGACCTTGAGCACTACCGCAAGCCATTTGGAATTGTGTGAATTCATACAACATGAACTCGGCAAGATCGGCTTGAACGTACAAGTAGACGTTGTTCCGCTAAGTGCGCATAAGCAAGGTGTATCGCATGGCGAAATGGAGTTCTTTCGCAAGAATTGGTTGGCCGACTATCCGGATGAAGAGAATTTCCTTTTGTTGTTCTATTCAAAGAACAAAGCACCGGGAGGTCCGAACTATACCCGCTTTGAGAATGATGTCTTTGATAAGTTGTACGAATCGGCGTTGGCGGAAACGAATGTGCAAGTTCGCAGAAGACTGTATCAGCAGATGGATTCTATCATCGTAGCGGAGGCAGCGGTCATTCAACTCTACTACCCAGAGGTGGTTCGTTTTGTGCGCAAGGATGTGAAAGGCTTGGGTGGTGATGCCATGAACATGCTGGATTTACGTAAGGTGCGGAAGGAGTGAGGCAGTACCCTTGACTCAGTCAATTATCACTGCACGGCTATTCTCCGCATCGGCGATAATCGAGCTTTTTGCTGGCCCCTTCTGATCATCGATGATGAGCCCTTTGGCCTTTAATGAAACGACTACTACCTCAACCTTGCTTGACGAAGAAAAAACAACGGAGCCCAGAACCTCACCTTCCTCTGATTGGAAAGTTACCTGGGTACTGTCTGAAAAAGAAGTTAGAAAAGCCTTTAAGTGTTCATCCCTCGGAAGGAAGTATAGCTCACCATTCTCGAACTTTGCGTGTATTCCTTCCTTGGCCTTAGAGAAAAAAGAGTGTTTAAGGATGACTGTTTTCTTTTCAGGTAAGTTCTTGGTTGATTCCTCTTCTAGAAACTCATCGCCCGCAAAATGTAATTTACCGGTTACCAAATCGATTTTCATTCGTTCTATGGGTGCTGGTACTTTTGGATCACTGGATGCGGCGTAAATAGCCACGCCTACCAGGCCTCCTAATAAACCTGCTGCCAATGCCCCGCTATCCATCCCACCTTGGGTGAAACTATCCATGAAGTAGCTGCTATCTTTGATTATGATCGGTGTGTAACGTTTCCCTATTGAGATATACAACTGGTTATTGGCACACAACATGAATGGATTCTCTTTGGGAACGGGCCTTGATCTGAACTTATACAGTTTCATATTTGCAGGAGCCTGCGCTGGAGTCAGCGTGATCGATTCTGCAGCCGTGAAGTTGTTTTCTCGCATGTCCATAACGGTTTCAAAATAACCCTGACCTAGTTTCGACGGAGACAAATACGGTTGAGCATATGGAGTGTTGATCGGAACAGCTTTATAACTCCTCGCGGCTGGAGAATGGAGAAGGCGGTCGAATCCTTGCTGGAAACATTTGGCCATATTCGCATCGTGATCGTTGGTTGAATCATCCATTCCTCCGTTATATACGATTCCGGTGTAATCATATATTCTGTACCAACTTCCATCTTTTTCTTGAAGTATTTCGAAATGCATGGTGCAATAGGCACGTTCTGAGCTATTAAAAATACGTTCGGAGACCTGTAACGAGCTTATTCTAACCGTTATCGGAGGGAGGGTGTCGTTCTTGACAAAGAAGGAAAGAATGTCTTGTTCCGCTGAAGCAGGCAATACGCAGGGTACAGGGCGGTTTCCCATTCCGCGGAAAACTGAGCCCACGAGTTCGCCAACGTCAAAAGCGAGTTGTATATCGTTCACGTTGTACTGAACCTCTACTTTACCAGTTTGCTTCAACTTTAACGTGTGCTGCGGAAATAAGAGAAACCAATTGAGGCCCAACAGGAGGGTGAGAAGAGTTCGATAGTTGAAGGGTATCATTTATGAGCGATTGGGAAGGTTAATATAAAGGTTTCGCTTATGAAATTATGTGACAAGGCATTTTTGCAAAATGCACAGACCCAGATGAGTATCCTTTTACCGAGGTACCAACGCTCCAGTAATCGGATCCACTTTTCGCAAAAGAATCGCAGGCTTTGTCCATCCAGCAACTACAACACCGGTAAATACTCCTGCGCCCAAGGAAGACGCCGTCTTTCTTCCGTTTCCAGCTGTGGAATGGGTTTGAACGATGGCCGTCAATCCATTTTGTTGTTTGGTTAACGGAACGTAAGCCCCATTGCTCAGTCTTGCGTAGTGCTGCTGACTAACAGTAAGGAACAAGGGTAAGGTACTTTTCATTCCATCCCAATCCAGAAGATAGAGAGGGCCTTTTTTATAGCCTGCTTGTCGCACCAACCTGGGTTGAAACACCGTATCGCATTTGAGCTGGGCGAAAGCCATAAAGGAATCGTATCCGCCACTCCTTGTCGCTGTATCGGAGAGCAAGGGCCTGGACAGGTCTCGTATCGAGGTCTTGATACCTTGACTGCTTGGTTCAACGGGAACAAGATCTAGCGATTCCGCACTCTGTTGATAGAATTTGAAGCCATTGGAGAAGGCTATGGCAATGTTATTCGGATGTAGTTGTTCTTCAAAGAAGCACGTATTGCGGCTTTCGCAACCGTACTCAAACAACCTGAACAAGGAGTCATTCTTCCACCGGAGTGCCTCAAAATGAAGAAGTAGTCTGGCGTATTTGATCACTTTGACTTCTTGACCAGGAGCAGGGCGGCCAGCACCGATGGAGTTAATGGGCACATGATCCTCAGAAACCCAGAATTGATTGACCTTTAAATTCACGTGAACGCCAGACGAGTCTGATTCAATCAAATCACTGAGTACGTCGCGCGCATCTTTCGGCAGTTGGTAAGTATGCTTCTCTCCACTGTTATTAAAGTCGTAGCCTACATGAGGATTTTGCTGAGGGAGGAAGAAAATAGAATCAATGTAGATTCCTTCAGAGACCAGGTAACCAGAATAGCCGTCAAAGTTGATTGTGGTTTGCGCAGATGAATAGCACGAAAAACAGAGAAGTAAGAGCAGAGTGATTGCGCGCATAGTGGGTTTGAAGTTACGATTCGCTGCACTATGCTCGCTATTGCGCCTTGAGGTGTTCGACTTGCATTGGTCTTCGACGCCCACAGTCGATGTTGGCCCATCAGGCTCAGATAGATGCAGTACCTCCCGTGCACATATGGTACTAAAGTTTAAGAGACTTAATTCTTTAGCTTAACCGTGCACGAAATTGCATTGTGGTCACTAAGCTGATCTTCAAGTGTAACATAGCCCGTACTCTCCAATTCGTCTGAGTGCATGATATGATCGATCCTAAACGAAGGGAATACGCCTATATAGGTACTGCCAATACCTGATCCAGAAGAGATGAACGCATCAGTCAAATTTTCCGTGAGCTGAGCATATGCGTAGGATGTAGGGCTATCATTTAAGTCTCCAGCATAAATGATCGGGTAGCTGCAATTTTCCATATGCTGCTTTATTTCCGCTACCTGCCGTGCCCGCTTTTTAAAGGCGACCTGTAGGAGATTGGTGACCCGTCCTAAATCGCCAAGGACTTTAAGGTCTTTGATGTGCTCTTCGGCATCTAGCTCTTGAATGAACGCATAATCAGCAGCTCCGAAATGGATCGATGCTAAGTGCGCATTGTAAATACGAACCGTATCACCCTGCATGGCAAGATCCGTCCAAATACACATGTTATCCAATTCGTTACTTAAAGGAACAATGCCTTTGTCTAAGATTGGGTAGTTGGTGAGCGTAGCAATTCCAAAATGATGATCATTCTTTGTGTGCTGCGAATACGCATCATGGATTCCACTGTATCCGGTTTGTTGGAGGAGTTCGTCCACGGTGATCAAATACCCATCCTCACCCGAATCGAAATATTCCTGTAAGCAGAGAATATCCACATTTTCGCGCTTAAATAGATCGACGATCTTATCCTTTGTTTTTGTGTTCTCTGACCAATTATAGAGGTCGAACAAGCGCACGTTATAGGACATTACCCTACTGCCGTCATCTGCCGCTGCACGAGGAATGACTTGAACAAAATTGAACAAGGTGTTCCAACCGATCAATATGGTTGCACCTACGATTAAAGCACGGCGTCGTTTCTTACTGAAGAACCAGAGTAGGAGAAAGGCACTGTTTATCAGTAACAGGAAAGGGTAAGCAAGGGAGAAAAATGCCAGTGGCCAAAACGTTTCAGGACTTACTCGAACTCCTACATAAGCCAAGCACAGTGCAACGATGAAGATGACGTTCAATCGCCAAAGCCAACGCCCAAAGAAGCTGGAACGTTTACTTTTCATCGCTCACTTTGAACAAGAAATCTTTTTCGGCTTTGCTCAAGCTGTCGTAACCAGATTTACCGACTTTGTCGAGTATGTGATCCAATTTGGCTTGTTTCTCTTCCGTCGTAGAAGCTGACCCGCGACTGTTTTTCGTTCCTTGTGCGCTTTTCTCAACACGCATCTTACCTCGTTTTGCGCGCTTCTTGCCCAGGTTAAGGATCCAATTGCCTAATCCAGAAGCGATGTCGTTGCCTTTCTTGAGTTGAAGTGCAAACA
>CAZPEQ010000245.1:0-4671 GCA_964585605.1 uncultured Weeksellaceae bacterium
ACACTTGACGCCAACATATACTCCAAGCGTTCTCCACTTTGCACCAAGGGTATGACGTCTGTTGCATCTCCCAAGTACAAGATGGCCCCCAAATAGGCAATGATATTCTCTACACGATCGTTCTCGCGAATCTGCATTTGCACGGGACCTACTCCTCCTTCCTGCGCCTCTTTAGCTATCTCCTCGTCTACATTGGGATCAAGGAATTCATACACCAAGTTGCCGTTGGACCTTTCCGAGAATTCGATGAGCATGTCCTTGAATTCCGTCTTTACGGCGATGTAATCAGGAGGTAGCTTTTCGGTGAAATAGGCTTTAACGGTTATCGGCTCTTCTAAGCCTTCTAGCATAGCGATCGTAGCATCGCTTAACGTATAACGATTATCACTCGTTAAATCTAAGCGGAAGTTGAATCGTTGCCCTACGAGATTCACCAAGACCACAATGACTAGTAACAGTAGCGCGAATTGGACAATATGTTGTTGCTTTTTCATTGTTCAGCTTCCCTTTATCATTCGCTTCGCCAAATTCACCTCAGCCATAACAATGCCCAGTAGCATAATACTGAGGAAGAATAGCAAGTCCTTACTATCAACAACTCCTCGGGTCATGCTCTCAAAATGTGTCCTTACACTCAGGAAGTTTGATACGGAGGATAGAGTACCTGAAGTACTTCCTGCGATCACCCCGAATATCACATGAAAGAACAATGCGATCAGTAACGATAAGAGGGCCGAAACGATTTGGTTATTCGTATTACTGCTCGCGTAAATACCAATGGCTATGTACGCGCCGCTCATGAGAATAAGAGCGATGTAGCCAGAGATGACGGCACCATGGTCAATATCACCCAGGTTTGACACCGTCAAATAATAGGGTAGTGTGCAGATCAAGGCAATCACGATCAACAGTAGACAGGCTAGGAACTTGCCCACCACCAATTGCCTGTCAGAAACAGCTTTGGTGAGCATTAGATCTAATGTGCCTGTTTTCTTCTCTTCCGCTAGCATGCGCATGGTGATCAATGGTATGAAGAAGAACAAACTCCAATATGCAATGCTGAAAAAGGAGGCTAAACTGGCTTGGCCTGAGAAGAATACATCAGCCCCGAATATCCATGTAAAGAAACCACTGAACCCCAAGAAGGCGATCAGCAGTATGTAAGCGATGAGGGAGTCGAAGAACGAGGCCAACTCACGTTTGGTAATGATCCAGATCTTTTTCATCGTTTCAGTTAATGGTTAGGTCTCGGAAGATCTCCTCTAATTGGACTTCGATCGGGTTCAATTCAACCAAGGTCCATCGGTTACCAACACAGGTTCGAAAAACCTCACGAGCGCCTTGATTCGCATCGCTGGTCTCTAGTTCAAATTGCTTGCCTCCTATATGCTCTATACTGTGGAAAAGGGCATGTGCATTGAATGCATTTAAAACCCCTTCACTGGTTGCATCTTCAATACTTACGCGCAGCAAGGCTTTCCCTTGGGCTTGCTTGCGTAGGGTGGCAGGAGTGCCGTCAGCCACAATGGAACCTTTATTAATGATCAGTATGCGATCACATGTGGCTTCTACTTCTGGAAGGATGTGAGTACTGAGAATAACCGTTTTCTCTCGCCCAACTTCTTTGATCAGTTTCCTGATCTCTACGATCTGGTTCGGATCAAGCCCCGTTGTTGGTTCGTCAAGAATCAATACCTCCGGATCATGGACCATGGCCTGAGCCATGCCTACTCTTTGTCGGTACCCCTTACTTAATTCGCCTATTCGCTTGTGTTTTTCATCTCCCAGTCCACAGGCCTCGATCATACGCTTGATGCGCGCGTTAACATCACCTTTAGCCACTCCTTGTATCTCTGCCGTAAACCGGATCAGATCCAGTACGGCCATGTCCTCATACAGGGGATTGTTCTCTGGCAGGTAACCAATGTGTTCCTTGACCCGTTCCGGCTCCTGCTGGACGGAAACGCCACCTACTTCTATTGTGCCATTATCCGCTGCTACCAAGCCACAGATCATCTTCATGGTTGTACTTTTCCCTGCTCCGTTGGGCCCAAGAAAACCAAGTACTTCACCAGTCTTGACTTGCATGTCTATATGATCGACCGCGGTTTGCGGGCCATAATGTTTGGCAAGTTCCTTAATTGAAATATCCATAATATCGTAAGACCGACTGAATTAGCGTTTTCGCCGATCGGTGGCGAAAATATCGTTTGCGTCAATAAGATGCATAGGTCGGTTATTAAAATTTGTTGATCTCTTCATTTTGAGCAAAACTATATTAGCAATATGCAGAAAGATAGGTATTGTGCAGCGTGTGGCAAACAATTGAAAGGAAGAGCTGATAAGCGCTTTTGTGACGATTCGTGCAGGAATGCCTTTAATTACGAATTGCGCCGGCCAAGCTCCAACTACGTTCGTAACGTAACCAACATATTAAAACGGAATCGGAAGATATTAGAGGGCTTGAACCCGTCAGGCAAAACGAAGATCCACCGAGATAAACTCGCGGAGAAGGGATTCAATTTCACCTATTACACCAACCTCTACGAAACAAGGAAAGGTAAGCGTTACCCCTTTTGTTTTGAGCAAGGTTACACGGAATTGGATAATGGGTGGTTGTTATTGGTGAGAAGGGACGAATACTTGGAAAAGGCCGAACAATGATCAGCCCATCGCCCAAATGAGCAACACGATCATCGCCAAGGTTCCCAAGGCTACAACAACAGGCCCTCCTATCTCGTTCTGTTCGGCTTCTTCTGGAAAATGATCGTCAAAATGGTCGTCAGACATGGCTTCGTTCGTTTTAACAGGCCAAATATATACCAGCCCGGTGCAAGTTTGCATCGAGTTCGGTTCAGCCTTTATCAACGTTTAGTTCTGAATTAGCCCTTTCAATTCAGGCAAATGCTTGTTTCGTTGATCCGCATGCGTACGATATGCGCACTTTCATTGCGGGCAAGACGAGTCATGATCAGCTTGATCTCACGATTCAGTTCGTGATCCGGGATCTCCGACAGATCCTGGTAGTATGGCAAGCTGCTCTTACTCTTGAGTATCAGCGATATTTTATGTCTTCTGGACATGCTATAGGGAAGACGCATCTACTGCCAATTGGTGGCCTCGAAAAACGTTAAATCCTCTTGTTGATCGGCTTTCGGGCACTTTTACCCATAAAACGGTAGTAAAATGGACTCTTTCACCCTGAGATGGTCCTTAATTTTGTAGCATGATAACGCTATTATCGCCTGCTAAAGACCTGAATTTTGAGCCTATCAAGGGCATTCGAGGAACAACAGAACCTGCTTTTATTGGTAAAAGCGCTGAATTAGGGGAGGTGCTCAAGAAGAAGAGCGCCAAACAGTTGTCCTCCTTGATGGGCTTGAGCGATAATTTGGGATCGCTTAACCACACCCGTTTTCAATCGTGGAGCGATTCTGCTGGAAAGGATGGGAAAACAGCAATCCATGCCTTCAATGGAGAAGTTTACAAGAGTCTAGATGCCGCCAGCCTTAGCACGCCTGAATTACGCTATGCGCAAAGCCATTTACGCATACTCAGTGGCTTATATGGTGTACTAAAGCCTAAAGACCTGATTCTGCCGTATCGCCTTGAAATGGGTACCAAACTATCCGTAAAGCGAAAAAAGAACTTATACGAGTTCTGGGGCAGTGATCTGACCGATTTGATCAATCAACACATAGCAAGTACGAAAAGTGAATTCGTCGTGAATTTGGCGAGTAATGAGTACTTCAAGGCGGTTCAGAAAAATGACCTAACCGTTCCTGTTATCACACCCGTATTCAAAGATCTAGCTGCGAATGGAACACACAAGACCAAGTTCTTCTATGCTAAGAAGCAACGGGGCAAAATGGCGCGTTTCATTTGTGAGCATTTGCTCATGGATCCACAGGTCCTGAAAAAATATGATATTGATGGGTATTATTTCAGTACGGCGGACAGCAACAAATCTGAATTCGTATTCCTGCGCGACAAAGTGCAATAAAGAAAGTTCACCGTTGCGTTCTACCTAGTTCGAACTGGCTCCGGTGGGCTTCGAACATTGTCTTACTTCTTGTATCCGCAGAACCATAGCCAGAGTCAGCAAACTGACATTTCCAATACCCAGAAGGCTAACATCGCGCATGGTATTTGAGAATTCTCCCCAGAGGTCGTTCCAATTGCCCGCATAAGCAAAAAGGACGGCTACCAGTATCGTGGAGAAGGCAATGTTCTTCCTTATGGGAAACCAACGTGTTATCACCCAAGCGATCAAGGGTAATGAGAACAGAAAATGGTTCGTATCGGTAAGGGTAATACTTGGCACTAACGCCAGCCCCCAGAACCACATGAATTGCAGGGGGTTATCGCTGGGAGAATGGTGCTTGCGTTTGTAGCGCTCCCAGAGTAAAAATGAACCAACTAGGCTACCAATAACAGTTAGTACTAACCAGGCATGAATTGACGTGGGAGCTTCAATCACCTGATACAATATGCCATTGTAAATCACCGTGTACACGGTATTCAGAGCTTCACGTGCTTCCCCACCGGTGTAGAATAGAAGGGCATTATGATCGATCATTGTGCTGATCCACGCCGTATGTAGATCCTGTCCCTTATTTATACCGAAAACAAGGAACGAACTACCTAATAGGAGTATGGTAATGGCGATAC
>CAZPEQ010000246.1:0-4625 GCA_964585605.1 uncultured Weeksellaceae bacterium
AGGGCTGGCCACGGCCTGTTGCCCAGTTTTGCACGAGGTGGCGAATAAACCAAGTATAGCCAGGAACAAGAACGCGGTACTTTTCACATGGGTACACTTGAAAATACCGTGCCGTTTCATCTGCGGCGCCCTTTTTTGCGTTGCTGTTCTTGCTGTTTTTGGATCTCTTCCATGCGCTGCATCCAACGTGACTTTTTCTTCGGTTTCTTCCTATTCTCCTCCAGTTGAAGCTTGATCTTATCCTCATCGATCAAGAATTTCTTGATGATGATCATTTGCGCAATAGAGATCAAGTTGGCCAACAGGTAGTAGTAGCTGAGGCCTGAGGAGAAGCTGTTGAAGATGAACAGCATCATGAAAGGGAACAAGGTCATGATCACCTTCATATTCGGCATGCCGGGCTGCGTAGGCATCTGACTACTGTTCATACGGGTGTAAAAGAACGTAGAAGCTGCCATCAGGAGTGTGAACAGACTAACGTGAGTGCCATAGAACGGAATTTCGAACGGAAGGTCGAGTATGCTGTCGTAATTACTCAAATCATCCGCCCAAAGGAATGATTGTTGTCGCAGTTCAATAGAGCTTGGGAAGAAACGGAACATGGCATAGAGTATGGGCATTTGCAACAACGCAGGTAGGCAGCCTGCCATTGGGTTCACCCCAGTCTTTCGGTACAGGTCCATGGTGGCCTGTTGCTTCTTCATGGGGTCTTTATCCTTGAACTTCTCAGTCAAAGCAGCTATTTCGGGTTTTAATACCCGCATTTTCGCACTACTCATGTAGTTCTTCCAGGTGATTGGGAATAGTGCGCCTTTAATAATGAAGGTGAGTACCAAGATGATGATACCATAACCCCAACCGAAACCAGATAGCCAGTTGAAAAGTGGAATAACTACCCAACGGTTCATCCAACCGAAAATGCCCCAGCCGATGTCAATGACCTTGTGGAATTGCTCTATTTCGGTGGCCTCTAAGGTTTGGATGTGATTCGGTCCTAAATAGAACCGCATGGGAATGCTCACCGTTGCATCAGCACGTTGATCGAAGTACAACTGCGCTTGATAAGACTTGGTATGCAAGGTATCCTCGCAAGGAATGATACTGATGGTCGATCCATTGCCCGAAAAGCCTTTGTCGTGAATCATCGCAACGGTGAAGAACTTCTGCTTGAACGCGATCCAATTGCTCTTCGCAGTCAGCTCTTCTGTTTCTGAACTGGTTTCGCTCAGGTATTCCCGGTCTTCATTGTTATATCGGTAGAAGACCGATGAAGACTGGCGTTCAAAGTCAAGTCCTTTCTCGTTTTTGTAACCTGCAATTTGCCAATTCAACGAGAGGTTATTGGGGTTAACCTCGTCGGCTAAACCAATAACATTCACTTCGTGCTCTACCATGTAGGAACCTTCCTCCAAGCGATAGCTCAATTCAATGTACTTGCCAGCTCCCGCATTTGCACGAAAAGTCGCTTTGGAAGAAGACTGATCCTCTAGTTCGAAATACAAATCCGAGCTATTGATTAAATGTCCATCTGCAGTGAAACGGTAGGAGAAGCGGTTGGAGTCTGGGTCGAATAACTGCACAAGCTCCCCATTACCCGTTGGATGGTAACGCTTATAGTTCTTCAGTATCACGTCGGTTGGCCCTGCACCTAGGGTGGAGAGCTTCATTTCGATCAAATCATTCTGCAACACCACTTCTTGTGCGTTCCCAGTTGCAGCACCTCGGAAAATACCAAATTTGCTATTGGCCTCCAGTGCGGCTATACTATCCTTTTGAGCTAATTCGGCGCTGTCCAGCGGGATACTAGGATCTACTTGACCTGCCGTTTCGTTTGGAATGGAGGCCTCTTGGAGCGCTTCTTCTGCTAAACGCTCTTTTTCGACCAACTCGATCTGGGCAAGGCTGTCCGCCTGCGCAGCCATTCTCGCTTGCTCTTCTGCAGACGGGGCTTTCCACATGGTCCAGCCAAGAATAATGGCGAAGATCAGTACAATACCGATGGTTGAATTCTTATCCATATACAGGATCTAGGGCTTCTTTGTCAACTGAAGCTTTTTTCAGTTGGGGCGCAAATATACCCGTTCAGGAGAGAAGAATTACGCTCAAATGCTTTGCTGAGCAGCAGCTTGCTTAACGTGAACGGCCGCATCAACGAACTTGATGAACAAGGGGTGAGGTTGAACCACTGTGCTCTTGTATTCTGGGTGGAACTGCACGCCTACGAACCACGGGTGTTCCGGTATTTCGACGATCTCAACCAAATTGCCATCTGGGTTGATACCTGTTGGGATCATGCCTGCATCGCGGAATGCGTCTAGGAATAAGTTGTTGAATTCATACCGGTGCCGGTGGCGTTCCTCCACTTGCTTTTCTCGGTAGGCTTCAGATGCTAAGGAATCGCGTTGTACCTCACAGTTATAAGCACCTAGGCGCATGGTGCCTCCGTAGTCAGACACTTTCTTCTGATCCTCCATAATGCTAATAACGGGGTGCTTGGAACTCACCTCCATTTCTGTGCTATTGGCATCTGTCCAGCCCAACACGTTACGCGCGAACTCGATCACCGCGCACTGCATTCCTAGGCAAATACCCATGAACGGAACCTGCTCCTCACGCGCATAGCGTATCGCCGTGATCTTGCCTTCTATGCCGCGTTTTCCAAAGCCAGGGGCCACCAATATGCCGGCACAATCAGAGAGTAATTCTTGGACGTTTTCAGGAGTTACGGTCTCTGAATGGACCCACTTGATCTCCACTTTGGTATCGTTCACGGCACCCGCATGATCCAATGCTTCTTTGATTGACTTATAGCTGTCCTTTAATTCAATGTACTTTCCTACGATTGCAATGCGAATTGCATGTTGCGGGTTCTTATACTTCCGTAGGAACGTTTCCCAAGTAGTGAGGTCGGCCTCAGGATAGTGACTAATGCCCAACTTCTGCAAGACCACTTGATCTAGCTTCTCCTCGAGCATGAGCAGTGGCACATCATAAATGGAATCAGCATCCAAGCTTTCGATCACTGCGCTGGATTCAACATTGCAAAAACGCGCTATTTTTTCCCGAAGCTCTGCATTGACGGGATATTCAGAACGACACACCAAAATGTCTGGTTGTAAACCCAAAGAACTGATCTCCTTCACACTGTGCTGCGTGGGCTTGGTCTTTAATTCACCACTGGTCTTGAGGTAGGGAAGGAGGGTAAGGTGAATGCTCAAGCAATCCTTGCCTTTTTCCCAGTGCAACTGACGTAAGGCTTCCACGTAGGGTAGCGACTCAATGTCACCGACCGTGCCGCCTACTTCCGTTATCACAAAATCAAACTGCCCGGCAAAGGAGGTGATCTGTGTTTTGATCTCATCGGTAATATGAGGAATGACCTGAACGGTCTTTCCTAAGAACTCGCCAGCTCGTTCCTTATTGATCACGTTCTGATAGATCCGCCCGGTAGTCACATTATTGGCCTGGGAAGTGGGCACGTTCAAAAAGCGTTCGTAATGCCCTAAATCAAGATCGGTTTCTGCCCCATCGTGCGTCACAAAGCATTCCCCGTGTTCATAAGGGTTCAGGGTACCCGGATCAACGTTGATATACGGGTCTAATTTTTGGATGGTGACTTTGAAACCGCGTGCTTGGAGCAGTTTCCCTAAAGATGCACTGATGATACCTTTCCCTAGAGAGGAAGTCACACCACCCGTAACGAAAATGTATTTTGTAGAACCCGTCATGGCCTTGAAATGGAGTTGGCTAACACGGGTTTCAAAGTTAGGCTATCTGCCCATACCACACAGGAGCAACTATCAACGATCAATGACCGATCGCTGTTAGAAAGAGAACTTCATGCCAACCGCGGGCAAGAGAGGGAGCTGATCTACACGACTACCTGTGGTTCTATCAAAAAAGAAAATGTTATCCCTGTCGTAGGCATTACTTGCGCTCAAGTTCACTTCCAACTTGGAACGCTCACTGAAACGCCACGTGCGAGAGAAGCCAATATCTAACCGGTGGTAGGTCGGTAGGCGCCCACCATTCAATTCCCCTAAGATCGTACCCAAATTCGCATTGGAAGTTCCAAGATCGGTGTTCACACCATCGCCAAAAGGAAGCTCCCCGAAGAAACCTTGCGTTTGCGAGAAGGGGAATCCGCTACCGAAGTTCCAGCGTGCGCTTAGCTCATAGGCATTGTACTCTCCAAATTTGTAGGAGGCCACTAAATTCACGTTATGCCTGCGGTCCCATATCGGTGGAAATTGCCGTGTGCCATCCCAACGGGTTACATAACCGTTTGAGTAAACCAGCCAGAAATCCATGGAATTCTTCTTGTACTTCAGCAGCAGGTCAATGCCATACGCATCTCCCTCTTCAATCACGAAATCCTTGCGCAATTCCTCTGGTCGGTCAAAAAAGTCCGGCGTGTCGTCAAACAGCTTGTTTCGGTTGATGTTCGTTACCTGCCTGAATATCTTCCAATACGCTTCAACGTTCGCGCTCAGATTTGGTGCCAGGTCTATTTCTGAACCTACTATAAAGTGATCAGCCCGTTGTAATGGATCGGACACGTCCCGCACTTCACCACTTTCTGTTGTGAAGGTGGAGGGTAAATTCTCCGGAGAAGATAAGAAGCC